>CAMOWH010000109.1:0-6298 GCA_946628315.1 uncultured Prevotella sp. | reverse complement strand
ATCTGCATCTCACATCTGGGTTGGAATAGTAATCGTGGGGAGGACGACCAGTATATGATACAGGGTTCGCGAAATATCGACCTTGTACTGGGCGGGCATACGCATACCTATTTCCGCCAACTGGAATACGAGAATAATATGGACGGACGGCCTGTCCCTGTCGACCAAAACGGCAAGGCAGCCTGTTTCATCGGCCGCCTCGTGGTGGATTTGAAATAACCAGTAAACTAGTAAGACTAGTCAAACTAGCTTAACCAGCCCTACTCAAAGTAGAACGTCAGCACAATCATTTTCGACTGCGCGTGGCTTACCGAGCCGGCATAGGCTTTCAGGTTGTCATCGCGCAGTTCGTTTATATGGTTTGTGTCTAACGCATTACCCAGTCCGAAGCAGAACTTCAACTCAGGAATCAGCTTGAAGAAGGGGAGATAAAAGTCGCAGCCTATTCCCACTTCCAGCATGGTATTGTAGCGTTTCAGCCGCACGATGTCTGCTTCACCGCCTGTCAGGTTGATCATAGGGTTAATACCCGCCATGATGTAGGGGCGGTGGTTGTTCCAGCGTGGTGCTGCAAACTTCAGGTCAAGAGGCAGTGACACATACGTGTTCTTCAGGTCTTGCGTCTGCCGAAAAGGCTGTCCCTGAGCGTCTGTTTGCTTCATGTTCAGAAAGGTCAGGTGCTTAGCACCAAAGTGCATCTGTGGTGTGAAGCGCAGCGAGAAGTTGTCCGACAGACGCCATTCTGCCAGTACGCCTACCGTAAAGCCGGGGTTCCACTTGTCTGCGTCGCAGAGGATGAGTTCCTCGCTTGTCGTACCGTCTTCGTGGACGAGTGTTTGCGGCCCGACATTCTCAAATTCAGCGTCTTGCAGGTTCATGCCTACCAGAATGCCAAAGTGCAATTGGCGCAAGTCTATATAAGGCTTGTTCTGCACCTTACGGTCCATCTGTGCCGTTGCCGAAAGCAGCGCACAGCAGGTTATCATCAAGGTTAAAAGTGTTCTCTTCATATACATCTTTAATAACGCAATCCACCTGTTGTTTATTATTTCGATAGCGTATAAATTGAGACTGCTACTAAAAATAGTCTACCTAAAATTAGGTATTATTCAAAAATATTCCGTACCTTTGCGTCATCAATAGTAAGTATTAACAGTATTAACAACTTAAATTTTATAAGATTATGGCATACGTAATTGGTGACGACTGCATCGCATGTGGAACATGTATCGATGAGTGCCCCGCAGGCGCAATCTCTGAGGGCGACAAGTATTCTATCAACCCCGATGTTTGCACAGAGTGCGGCACATGCGCTGACGTTTGTCCGTCAGAGGCTATCAGCCTTCCCTAAGGAATCAGCTGATTTATGTGGTTAAAACGGGTGGGCGCTCCTTACGGAGTGCCCACCTCACATTTTATAGGTACGTTAACGATGGATATATAAGAAAGGTGCGAGATTCCTATATGAGTCTCGCACCTTATACTATTGTTACTATTTTACTTCAGATTCCGAATCTCAAGAGCGGGCTTGTACTCGGGGTCTACGGTGAGAATCTTCTCAGCAAACTCCTTTGCACCGGCAATGTTCTTGTCAAGGTAAGCGCTGAACATGAGGTAGTGCAGGCTGTACTTCAGCATGGTGTTCTCGCTCTTTGAACGGTCGGCCTTGCTGCTGAGCAGGTCGACAACCTGCTGGTAGTCAGCCTTAGCCAGACGGCCAGCCATATCCTTGTCGGTCTTGTTAATAACCTCTGCGCGCTTGTAAGATGCATAGGCCTTCTGTACAGGGAATTTCTCTGCGATGGTGGTATATACGTCAGCAGCCTTCTTGTACAGGTCCTTTTGGGCGGCAGCATCAGTTGCCTCTTTGGCAAATGAAGAGTAGATGTCGGCCAGGGTCTCATAGTCGTCAACCTTCACCTCAGGCTTGCAAGATAGGAACTCGTTGTAATACTTGATGGCATTCTCAAGGTCGCCGTCCTTCTTGTGAGAGGTAGACAGGGTCTTCAGAATGTCCCAGCGCTTAATGATAGACTTCTCGTCAACCAGTTCGAGTGCCTTATGATAGGAATCCTTGGCATTGTCCTTTTTGCCCAGAGCCTCATGGATGAGGGCTGCATAGTAGTGGTCGTACTCAGAGTACTTCACGCTGTCCTTGTCAATCTCGTTGAAATATTTATGCAGATACTTATTGGCATCTTCGTATTTCTTCAACTCGTAGTTGCTGAACATAGCCAGACGGGTGAATGCAGGGTTGTTGGGCTTGTGCTTCAGACCTTCCTCGCAGGCTGCAACGGCATCCTCGAAGTGACCACCGAAGTAGCTGGCACGGGCAAACTCGTTCAGATAGTCAGGGTTGATCTGGCTTACGGGTACTTTCTTGAATTCATTGTAGGCCGATTTACGGTCGTCAGCCAGCATGAAGATGTGTCCCTTGATAGCGTCGATGCTGATGTCAGGGCGTGCAGCTTTCAACTGGTCCAGTTTGGCAGCAGCACCCTGGGGGTCAATCTTGCGATATACCAATGCGTATTTGTAGTAGGGCTCCATGATAGTGGGGTCTACTGCAATAGCCTGCTCGTAGAGGGCAGCAGCCTGTCCGCCGTTGTCACCCAGGGCTTCGATGTCGCCCAACAGGATGAATGCAGGTGCGCACTTGTTCTTGCTGGCTTCCAGAGCATAGTTAGCATACGTCTTGGCATTGGCAGTGTCCTTGACATCAAGGAAAGCGCGGCTGAAGGCTACGAGATTCTCTGCATTCTTGCGGTTCTTCTTGTAGTAGGGCTTCATGGCGTCCTTCATGTCTTCTGGTTTACTACTGATAATTTTCTTCACGGCATCCACGTCGGCCTTTGTGCCGTCCTGTGCCATCACTGAAGTGCTGAAACCTAAGGTCAGCGCTCCCATCATAAGATATTTAATCGCTTTCATAATCAGTTGTTGTTATGTTATACTTATGTTTATTTTCTTTCTCTTTGACGTCTGAGGAGTGGAAAAGTTTATTTTCCCCTGTTGACGATAACATCCCTGACATTCATGTTGGCTGTTCGCGGAAGCAGTCCTGAGCGCAGGATGACAAGTTGTCCCTTGGGCAGTTGGCAGAAGTGCGCAAAAGCCGTTGGTACACCATTGGGCCTTGGGTCGTTGAGCAGGGCATAGATGGTGCGTATCAGCGGATAGTTGCCGTTGTATAGATAGTATTGATAGGGCTTCCAGCTGTTGACCTTGGTTGCAGAGTCCATGCGGCTGACGCCCATCACGGTAATGTTCTTCTTGAAGGTGACGTTAGTGGTGTCGCGTTTGTCGTTCAGCCAGTTGGAACCGATGATGCCGAGCGAGTTCTTGTGACGTTCCACATAGTCAATGACGGCTGCACTGGTTTTTACTGCACCAATGTTGGGATTGGTGAACTCCTTGCCGCCAAGGATGGAGTCTACACACCAGCGTACGGTGCTTGACAGAGGGTTATCGAATACCACATCGATGGTTCCCAGTTTAGACTGTGGATAGATGTCGCCCCATTTGGTGGCCTCGCCGCGCAGGATGCGGGCAAAGTCCTTCACGGTAATGCACGTGTCAGCATTCTCGTTGTTGACGATGATGGCAAGTCCGTCGTATGCAATGGGTATTGCACGGGGCAGGTATTTCTGGGCTTGCAGGCTCTTCAGTTCCTTTGGCGTAAACTGGCGCGTGGTGAAGGCGAGCCATGTCTCGAGCTTCATCAGACGCTTGACGGCATCCTGCTCGTTGACATACTCTACACCGATTGTGTCCAGTCGCTGGCTGTTGAAATAGAAGAGTTCTTCGTCGAGGATGGGGTAGAAGCTCTCGTCAGCCGCAAAGCTTTGGGCAGCTTTCTGATAAGCTTCCTCCAATTCAGGATTAGGCTTGCTCCCACATGAGAGGAGCAAGCCTAAGCTAAGTGTTAATCCAATAATAATGGATGTGTTTCTGTTCATCTTCAATCAATTACTGCAGACGGAAGGTTACGGGCACGGTGTACTTCACACGGACGGCAGAACCATTCTGCTTACCGGGAATCCACTTAGGCATGCTCTTCACCACACGCTGGGCTTCCTTGTCGAGTGAGGGGTCAACGCTCTTCACGACGCGAACGTCAGTGATAGAACCGTCTTTCTCAACGACGAAGGTAACGATGACACGACCCTGGACACCATTTTCCTCGGCTACTACCGGGTACTTGATGTTGCTGCTCAGGTATTGCAGCAGGGCACTCTGACCACCGGGGAACGAAGGCATCTGCTCAACAACGTCGAACACCTTGGTTTCCTCTTCCTTCACAGGCTCGGGCTCAGCAATCTTCTCTTCGACGTGCTTCACCTCGGCTGATTCGTCATTACCTTCAACAGTGAAGGCACCGATGGCGGTGTTGGTTTCCTGGAGTTCGTCCTGAGACTTCATCTCCTGGTCTTCCTTCACCTCGTTATCTTTCTTGATTTCAGGAACGGTAAATGCTACAGAGCTCTTTACACGCTCAACCTCAATCTTCTCCACCTCAGGCTCATCCTTCTTCTCTTCCTTGACTTCCTTCTTCTCTGCCAGATTCTGCAGTTCAACGTCAGTCTCGATAGCGGCGTTACGTGATGCCATGTAGTTGTCGAACGACACCTTTGCAATCACGATAGCTGCAATCGCAGCAAAGAGAATGAACATGGTAATCAGCGCCTTGAGGTTGCGCTTACCAGTGTCCTTGCGCAATTGATAAGCTCCGTATGCTTGGTTCTTACCTTCAAATACGAGGTCGACCCAGCCATTGTCTATAAGATCTATTTTTGCCATAGTCTATTTACACTTTTAGAGGTTAATCACTTGACACCGGCCTTCTCGATGAGTGCTTTGTCGTCGTCACTCATTTTGTCGACATTGTCAATGACGTACTTATCAATATTGCTAATGAGCATCTCGTCAAGAGCGGCAACCATGTTCGCGTAGGTAGCGGTATTCAGAGGACGGATGATGACAGTCAGTGCGGGCACCTTCTCGCCGTTGGGCAGTTCACCCTTCTTCAGCTTCTTCAGCTGCTCCTGATACTGCTCGTCAGTCATCTTCGAATTATACGCATTCTTCTTGGCATCCAGCTCCTTCTTGGCCAGTTTGATCTTGGCCACGGGGTTGATACCTTCCTCTGTGGTGTGCTCGTTGAGAACCTTCTCGATACCGTCCTTACCATAGCTGGTGGGCTTTACGCATGAGGGGTCGTCATAGTTGGGAAGTCCCGCAACGTACCACACCTTGTCGTCAGAACCCAGATAGAGGGTAATGGTATGAGAAGCCTTTGTAACCTGCTTCTGTTCTTCGTTCAACTGGTTGGTGTCTTCGTTAGAAGGCATGGTCAGCTGCATTGCCTGCGGCTTGGCCAGTGTAGTACACAGCATGAAGAAGGTGATCAGAAGCATCATCATGTCTACCATCGGCGTGAAGTTCACGCGGGTATCCATCTTCTTCTGCTTGGATAGATTCTTTTTTGCCATAATACTACTAGTCGTTTAAACGTTTAACATCGAGATTCGTAATCAGCTGGAAACGGTTCTCGTTCATGTCCTGAAGTTCCGACATCAACTTCTTAATAGAAGAATAAGGAGTCTTGGAGTCGCACTTGATGGCGAGCTTGATGTCAGCATTCGCATTACGTGCAGCGGTCACCCACTGCTGGAACTCACTCTTGCCTCCGCTGATACTGTCGAGCGGAATGCCGAGCTTCTGGATTGCCTCAGCCATCTTCTCCTGTTCCAAGCTCAGATAACCAGCCAGCATGTTCATGGGAGCACCGACCATGGCGTCCTCACGGAAATGCTTAACCTGCGTGGCATTCAGAGAGACGCCGCTCTTGTCGAGCATCTCGTCCAGCATTGCCTGCATGTTGTTCTTGTTTTCTGTGCCCAGGAAGACGCGTCCTTCTGGAGTTACCAGAATGTTGAGCACGTCCTGCTCAGGAATCTTGACCTCTGACACTGAGTTAGGCGCGTTGACTGATACTGGTTCCGGCGTCAAGAATGTTGATGTCAACATAAAGAAGCACAGAAGCAGCGTCATCACGTCTGACATAGGCGTCATGTCAATCCAGATGTCTTTTTTCTGTATCTTAATTTTAGCCATTCTAAAACGGTTTTAAAGGTTAAACCAATGACTAAGAATTAAGCCTCGTTGTGGTTAGAATCGTATGTTGCAGCGATGGTGAAACCAATCTCATCGAGAGCGTAAGTCAGCTTATCGATCTTGTTTGAGAAGAAGTTGTAAACAACGGTAGCAACCCAAGAGGTCAAAATACCAGAAGCTG
>CAMOWH010000108.1:0-6310 GCA_946628315.1 uncultured Prevotella sp. | reverse complement strand
GTATCTTTATTCCAAACTTCCAAATTTTCATGCAGAAAAACTTGATTTCTGTGTTCTAATCCAAAGAAAAATTGTATCTTTGCACAATGAAATGTGCGAGACTGCTCACGCTCGGCAATTGATGCATGCATCATTGCTCTCGCTTAACCGCAGTCTTGTCAACGTGTTCTTTGAACACGAATCTTTTTATTGCTCAATCTCTCACACGAACTACCACCTCGAATGAGACATTATGAGCGAAATCAAATATCCATTGGAGCTGCGCACCATAGCGCAGTCTCCACCATAGGATATTTGGGGCTGTGGTAGGCCCGTGTGAGAGTATGGTACGGGGTCTGCGCTTTCTTTATGCCCATACCGATAGTGCTTCCCCCTACCAGACTTTGATGAGAGAATTATAAAGTAGCCATAATACAAGAACAATTAAAAAGAAACAAAATGAGAAGTATGAAACATTCGATTAAACGAACATTCAATCTCATCCTCACCCTCGCCACGATGCTCACGATGGCGCAGACTGTGTGGGCAGCAACGAAAACGGAGACGAGAACCGCAACATGGTACATGGACGGCGGCGCATCGGGCAATACGAATGTGCAAGGCACTCATGTGCTGAACAGTGGAGGTATGACGCTAGAATACAAAAATAACAATACGGCGACTAATACCATCTACATGAACTCCAGTAACAACCAAGTCGTATTCCGCCTTAATATTATCTCGTGTGGAGGTTTCCTTGAATTTACCAATTTGCAGGGAACCGTGAAGAAGGTGGAATTCACAAACGTTCGTTTCTATAATGACATGCAGATGTATGTGGGCAAGAACAAGAACGACAATTCAACGCTCCTGCATGTTGCAGGGAATGCCAGCGACTATGACTTCCCGTCAATCGATTCACAAGAGCCAGGAAATGCAACCTTTGAGGGGAGTCTGGCCGTCAGCCCATCGAGTCCGTTAAGAATCATGTTTTCCAGCAGTAACAGTGAGACAAGTGGCTATTTTGGTTTTAGAAACGGCACCATCGTTGTTACCTACGACGTCGAGGTGGAGAACACCGACGACCCTGGCCACTCGTTCACGTTTGCCGCCAACGCCAGCAGTGATGCGATAATCGCCACCTGTACCGAGGGAAGCGCCTACCACAACTGTGGCCTCACCAATCGACAGGTCACAATGCCGTTCGAAGCCAATGACGTTCCCTATGACGGATTCAGACATTATGCCTCGCTCAACCAAACGGCCTTCAACAATGCCGGCATTACCAACATCGCCGCCATATTGAGTTACAAGGACAAGAGTACAAACGAAACATTGGAGAATCCTCCTGCCGTAATAGGCTCCTATACCGCCGCCGCCAGTGTCACCGTCACTTACAAAGAAACGGCTCACCCCTTTACGCTGACCAAGGATTTCGACATTTTGGCTGGATTCAAGGTCAACAACAATTATTCGCAGTTCAGCGTCAGCAAGATTTCTGCTTTAGAAGGCGACGAGGTGACCATTACCTATACGCAGCAGATGGACGAGAACCTTGAAGGGCTGACCTTGACTGGCGCGACATCGGGCAATAATATTGCCTACACCAAAAGCGGAAACACCTACACGTTCAACATGCCCGCCGAGGACGTAAACATCAACGCCACAATTACGTATCCGCTGAATGAAAACAACATCACGCAGAGCGGCGACACCTACACCATCAAGACTGCCGAGGGCTGGAACTACTTCTGTCAGCGCTTGGAAGTGGATGGCGACTTGAACGGTTTCAGTGGCAAGACCGTGATGCTGGACGACAACATCACTGTGACAACGATGGCAGGAAGCACAACTCGTCCGTTCAAAGGCATGTTCGACGGCGACGGCCATACGCTGACTTTCAACTATACTGCCGATATGCCTAATTGCGCCCCCTTCCAGAACACCGACGGCGCCACCATCTGCAACCTCCACGTGACGGGACTGATTGAGGGTGGTAATTGGAACTACATGGGCGGTCTGGTAGGCTCTGCCAACGGCAAACTCACCATTGAGAACTGTCGCGTCAGCACCCAAATCAGCACCACCTTCGACAGCAATACCCTCAGCGCGAACGTTGGAATCGGCGGATTCGTGGGTCTCCTGAGTTCGCAATACAATCAATGCCACATCACGGGCTGTGTGTTCGACGGACTCATCTACAACCCCAACTATTCCGGCACGACTTACGGCTGCGGTGGTTTCGTCGGCTGCTTTTCACAGTACGGATATGCCATACTGGAAGACTGCCTCTTCATCGAAGGCCAGTACGACAACAACGGCGGCAAGCACGAACTGCTGTGGGGAAATGACAACAACAAGAACAGCACCTTCTTCCACCGCACCAACAGCCAAGGCGAGGGTACGCTGACCAACTGCTTCTTCGTCGCCACGCACTTCCTGAAGCAGGGCTCGCCCGCTGTGGAATCGGCGACTGCCCCCACCAACTTCGCCCACTTCGGCAACCCGACCGACCACCGCTTCCTGAAGGTCTATGGCCACACCATGGTCTTCGACGGCAAGTACTATACGCCGACATACGGTGACCTGGTGGAGACGTACAGCTACAGCGGGGTGAAGAGTTACAACATCGAGTACGACGACGCGCCCCTCGGCATTCCCGACATCGCGTCGCCACTGTGGACGGAGAGCCTGCGCTATAACCGCTCGTTCACCGCTGGAAAGCCCGTGACGGTGATGCTGCCGTTCAACTTCACGAGGAACCGCATCACGCTGGCTGGATCCAACGCAAATCCGTCGGGGAAGTTCTACGAGTTCAAGGGCATCCGTCTGGACGTGAATGTAACGAACAAATGGGTGGCCGTGATGATAGAAGCAGGCGAGACATTATCGAACGAGGTGGTCGAGAGCACGCTGAAGGCCAACACACCGTATCTTTACGTACCCGCCGAAGACACGAAGCATTTGGCCATGTATGTTAGCGGCGGCATCAACATCTTCACTGAGGGCAACGAAGGGGGCGAGAAGCAGACCGAGTACGACGGCAGCGATGGCACATATTCGTGGAACAAATGGAATTTCAAAGGCACCTACCAGCCGCGTTACTGGAGCGGTAGCGAGAACCCTGAGGAAATCGGAAAGGTGTACGGCTTCGCAGGAGTGGAAAAGTGGGTGGACGGAAAACTCGTCGAGGCTGGCGAATTCGTGAGGGCGAAGGTCGGCGCAAAGATCCGCCCCACGTCGTGCTACCTGATGTGGACGGGAAGCGAGCCCAGCAATGCCCGTGCCCTGACCCGTAGCGCAGCGGCTACGGAGGAACTGCCACAAAGCATCACCGTCAAACTGGTAGGAGCCAACGGCGAGACTACCGCCATCGGTACGCTCGACACCAAGACGGGCGAAGTGACCTTCGACAGCGAGGCATGGTACACGCTCGACGGTGTGCGCCTGAGCGGCAAGCCCAGCACCAAGGGCATCTATATCAACAATGGTAAAAAGGTTGTAATCAAATAACGAATGGAGGACACAGCAATGAAAAAGAGAGCATACGAGAAACCTTCAATGAGAGTAGTCGAGCTGCAACATAGGACATGCCTGCTTCAGGCAAGTGGCACGCCTCCCAACGAAATCCCCGACTACGACGGCTGGATGGAATAATTTGAATGCTAACATGATGAAATGACAACTATGCCCAAAGGCATCAATTGGAATGAACAATCTAAAGACTCCTGCGCCTATCATTAAGACTGGCGCAGGAGTTTATTCATATACAGATGTTACCGATTGAAGCCTATAATCGGGTCAATTAAAGCCTCCATTTGATAAGGATATAGTTTATCCCTTGTTCCGATATCTGTTATGGGGGTACTCCGATATCTCCTATGGGTCACGCAAGGCATCCTTTAGGGGGTAAAGGAACTATCCCCAAGGGGCTTAGAGATAATCCCCAATACCCACGAAGCCCGTACCTTCGACCCATGGAGCCCGGGGCTTCTACCCTTGGAGGCGGCACCTTCGACCCTCGGAGGCCGGGGCTTCGACCCTCGGAGCCCGGGGCTTCGCAACCCCATGCAGTATTTTGGTAAACACAGAGATACAGAGATACGGAGGTACGGAGATACGGAGACACGGAGAAATAATAAAAACTCTCTTACCTTTGCACCAGTGTTGAGTGAATATTTAGGGCAAAAACGCCATTCGTTGTCACCCTTGTCACCTCGTTGCCACACGTAACACGCTGATTCTCAAGTAGTGTTGCAAGGTGGCAACGGTTGCAAGGGTAAAAAACTTTGTGTATGCGCGCGTGCGCGCGAAGATTCGATACTCATGCCAAACAATAAATAAAACGGGGTCGCCCTCAATTTCAATGGTACGTATAGGTCATTCTCATGGAGACGTAGCCCTTGGGCCATTTCACTTTGTCCAGGAAGAATTTTGCCGAACCATGTGACAGCAGGAACAGGTCGGGGCGCACTTCCTTGAACTCATACTGCATATTGTTCTGTTTCTCCTGCCAGTTGATGCGTGATATCTGCCAGCAGCCATCAGCGATATGCACCCTCATGTTGTCGAGTTTCACAATATAGAACGTCCTGTTGCCCTTGGTGTAACTGCCCACATATTCCATGCCCGTCTCTTTCTTCTTCCTATATTTCTTCTGTAGTTCCTTCACTTTTTCGCGTACTCTCTTATAGAACTGGTCATATACGTTGGCGCTCATCATGCCATCGTGCTTCAGAAACGACTTGATCTGCTTCTCCGTCAGTTCCTGTTTCATCTCCACCATCCGTACATTCGAGGTCGTGATCCTGCCGTTGTTGAACAGCACGTCCTCTGCCATCGTGATACCGAAATGCTTATGTTCCCTAAGGGCGGTCACGATAGGTCCGTAACCTGCCAGACGGGCAGCGAAGGTGATGGTCCTGCGGTGGGGGAACTTCGTCAGGTCAATATCCTTCTCCAGTTGGCAGGTCACCGAGTAGCGCAGTGCCCTGACCCGTTTTTTGAGCGGCTGGGAATTGGCAAGCACCTTCTTCAGCAGGTACTCCTCGAAGGTCATGCCCTCGGGCAGCACCACCGTCTCGGCAAGATGGAGTGAATAGGCAATATCCTCATCCTCGTCTTGTGCGTGTCCATTCAGTGTCACGAGTAAAACCGCAAGCGTAAAAATTAATCGTATTATTTTCATTTCCTTTCATGATGTGTTCGTTGCAAAGATACGAATAAGTGAGTAAAATGCCAAATATTCTCCTCGATAATTACAGAGAGGGGCGGTCAAACATGTTGACCACCCCTCTTATCTATTCAGTGTTTGTGTCGGAAGGTAGTTCTTATACAATACCCTGGCTCATCATGGCGGAAGCCACCTTCATGAAGCCTGCCACGTTGGCACCCTTCACGTAGTTGATGTAACCGTCAGCCTGAGTACCGTACTTCACGCAGTTCTCGTGAATATCGTTCATGATGCGCTTCAGGTAGTCGTCAACCTCCTTGGCAGTCCATGACAGACGCTCAGAGTTCTGTGACATCTCCAGACCAGATACTGATACACCACCGGCGTTGGAAGCCTTACCAGGAGCATACAGGATCTTGGCATCCTGGAAGATCTTGATAGCCTCAGGCAGTGAAGGCATGTTAGCACCCTCAGCGACGGCGATGACACCGTTGTCTACGAGAGCCTGAGCCTGCTCACCGTTGATCTCGTTCTGGGTAGCGCAAGGCAGTGCGATATCTGCCTTCTCGTGCCAAGGACGCTCACCTGCGTGATAAACAGCGTTAGGATACTCCTCAGCATACTCCTTGATACGTCCGCGCTCTACGTTCTTCAGCTCCTTCACGTACTCCAGCTTCTCAGCGGTGATACCGTCTGGGTCGTAGATGTAACCGTCAGAGTCAGAGAGGGTCATAGGAATAGCACCGAGCTGGATGCACTTCTCTGTAGCATACTGTGCTACGTTACCAGAACCGGAGATCAGCACCTTCTTACCCTTGATGTCGATATTGCGGGTAGCAAGCATAGAGGTCAGGAAGTATACACAACCGTAACCGGTAGCCTCAGGACGGATCAGTGAACCACCGAAGGGGATTCCCTTACCGGTCAGCACACCCTGGAACTGGTGGGTCAGCTTCTTGTACTGTCCGAAGAGGTAACCTACCTCACGGCCACCGACACCGATGTCACCAGCGGGAACGTCCTCGTCCGGACCAATCACGCGATATAACTCATTCATGAATGCCTGGCAGAAACGCATTACCTCAGCGTCGCTCTTGCCACGTGGAGAGAAGTCAGAGCCACCCTTGGCACCACCCATTGGCAGGGTTGTCAGTGAGT
>CAMOWH010000107.1:0-6310 GCA_946628315.1 uncultured Prevotella sp. | reverse complement strand
TCGAACTATGAGCAGAACTACGTGTTGCCTGACGATGTGGTTCGTGACAAGATTTCTGCCAAGGTGGAGGACGGCATCCTGACCATCACGATGCCGAAGACCGAGCCGAAGGAGAAAGTCACCAAAGCTATCGAGGTCTCGTAAAGGACATTGATTAACCGCATAAGTTAAGGGAGCAGCATTCAATCGAGTGTTGCTCCCCGTTTTTGCTTTCAGGTAGTCGTTGATTTTTTTCTCCGCTTTTTATTTATCTTTGCGCCCAGTTTGGAACTATTAGTCGTCTGGATTGCCTTTGTAGTGGAAGGGTTGTACGTTGGGGTTCTCGCCGACGTATTCGTCGGGAACGACGACGTCCTGGATGAGTCGTTTATTATATTCGCCACGGACGTTGCCGATGTTCATCAGCAAGTCGGAATACTTGACGGTGGGAATGACTACGCCGAAGAGGCCGAACCCTACGCGTACACCGGCAGGATAGATGTTGTTGACGACGTAGGCGGTACGGTAGAACGTGTGGGAATAGACTTTCAGGCTGTTGAGCTTCTGGCAGGTCTCCCACTGCTCTTTGTCGAGCTCGGTGGAGTCGGCATGGGTAAAGACGCGACCGATGTTGCCGACGTAGTCGTCGATGAAGTCGCTCTCGATGCTGTCGTTGGCCATGAGGCACTCCTTGATGTTGTCGTCCATCTGCCAGCGTACCATGCTCTCGGTAGGGCGTGTGATGGCTGCGAAGATGAGCAGGATGCAAACGATGACTGCCAGAATGAAAATCTTACCCAGACAGCTGTGGCTGAACTCCTGCCACGTAGTCTGCTTCTTGTAGGTGTTGCTGTTAAACTGTTCCATATGTGTTGAGTTTTAAGATTTTTGTCATGATTGGTGGTGTAGCAGGTTCATGAACTCCTGACGGGTCTTGGCTTGGTTGAAGGCTCCGCTGAACTCGCTGGTGGTGGTGATGCTGTTTTGTTTCTCCACACCGCGCATCTGCATACACATGTGACGGGCCTCGACGACAACCATCACCCCGAGGGGATGAAGGGTCTGCTCGATGCACTCCTTGATCTGCAGCGTCATGCGCTCCTGCACCTGCAGGCGGTGGGCATATATGTCGACAACGCGGGCTATCTTGCTGAGCCCGGTGATGTATCCGTTGGGGATGTAGGCCACATGTGCCTTGCCGTAGAAAGGCAGCATATGGTGCTCGCAGAGTGAGAAGAAGTCGATGTCCTTGACGATAACCATCTGCGAGTAGTTCTCCTTGAAGAGTGCTCCGGTGAGCACCTCGTGGGCATCCTGGGTGTAGCCCTGCGTGAGGAACTGCATGGCCTTGGCTACACGCATGGGGGTCTTGAGCAGTCCCTCGCGGGTGGGATCTTCTCCTAACAGCTGGAGTACGCGGTGATAGTGCTCTGCGAGTTCGTCGAGTCCGGCTCTGGCTTCTGGTTCTTGTGCCATAAGTTTAATATTGTACGGTAATTTTTCCTTTTACGATGGTGGCCTGTGTGAAGCCCTGATTGCGAAGGCTGACGAGCATCTGGTGAGCCTCCTCGTAGGTACGGTAGTTGCCCACGCGGCATATCCAGCGTGGAGAGTAGAAGTGGACGTAGACGGGAACCTCTGGGAAACTGCCCTTGATTCTGTCGCCCGTCTGTTCGGCCAGGATGCGGTCCTTGCGCGTGTTGCCGCCGGCAAAGGCCTGTACGCGATAGCCGTTGACCTTGTAGCCCTTCATAATCTTCTTCGTGTTGTCGACAGGCATGTCGGAGGGTTCTGAAGTGGAGGACTCGGGGGACGTGACGGCATTGGCCGTTGCGGTGTTTGCAAGAGCGCTGGTTGTTGGTTTGTTGGTTGTGGTGGGTGCAGTGGCGGAAGCTGTTTCTGGCGATGTCGTTCTGGCCGTCAGAACGGCTTCGTTGACGAGTTGGTCGATGTCACTGCTCTGGTGGATGGTTACTGTGCCCTTTCCGGCAGTGCGGTGCTGGATGCGTTGGGTATAGGTCTGTGCGCTGGCATTCAGCAGAATGCCAGCACACATGATTCCTATTGCTATTGTGCGCTTCATTATTTCCAGGCGTCAATGATACCCTTGAAGTCTGCACACTTGAGTGATGCACCACCGATGAGTCCACCGTCGATGTCGGGCTTAGCAAACAGTTCGGGAGCGTTGCTGGCCTTGCAGCTGCCACCGTAGAGGATGCTGGTGTCGTCGGCAACAGCCTGTCCGTACTTCTCGGCAACGATAGAGCGGATGTAGGCGTGAATCTCCTCAGCCTGCTCAGCGGTAGCGGTCTTGCCGGTACCGATGGCCCAGATGGGCTCGTAGGCAATGACGATGTTCTTGAAGCCAGCCTCGCTGAGGTTGAACACTGAGCCTTCGAGCTCGGCCTTCACAACCTCGTTCTGCTTGTTGGCCTCGCGCTCTGCCAGGGTCTCACCGATGCAGAAGATGACCTTCAAGCCGTTCTTGAGTGCCAGCAGCACCTTCTCCTTCAGAATCTCGGGAGTCTCCTTGTAGTATTCGCGACGCTCAGAGTGGCCGAGGATGACATACTGTGCACCGGTAGACTTGACCATCTCAGCGCTTACCTCGCCGGTGAAGGCACCCTTCTCCTTGTCGGCGCAGTTCTCGGCACCCAGGCCGATGATGTTCTGGTCGATGACGCCGGCAACAGATGCCAGGTGGATGAACGGTGTGCAGATGATGACACCACAGTTGGGCTTGTCAGCCTTCAGGGCGTCGTTGAGTTCCTTTGCCAGGGCAATGCCCTCTTGCAGGTTCAGGTTCATTTTCCAGTTGCCTGCTACAATTTTCTTTCTCATTTTGTTGTTACTATTAAAATGTTGATATACATTATTTATATTATTCTCTTTTTTCTTGCCCCATCGTGACCACGCCCAGAGCCTGTCGGCCAACACCAGCAATGCCAGCGGCAGGACATACCAAAGCAGGATGACCAGCAGCTTGGCGGGAATGGCGTCTTCGGGCATCTGCCCGATTTCCAGCAGCTCCAGAGGCTGTTCCAACTCAGCGTCGTCCAGAGAGGGCAGACCGTTGCGGCTCCACTTGCGGATGACGGTGCCTCCCTTGAGCAGCAGCAGCCCCGGATTGCTGCGGACGATGGTCTTCAGTGTGGTCTCGTCCGTAAAGCAGAACGGATATTCGGCTCCTGTGTAGTCGCACCAGTGCCTGATGTCTTGCTCGCCGCTTGCCGTGAGTGCGTAGAACGGGTAGCCGTTGTCCTGTGCGTACTCGTAGAGCTGGTTGATTAGGTCTACGTGTCCGGCATCAGCCTTTGCCAGCTGTGGCGACACCAGCAGGAACACATAGCCGGGCAGACTGAGCAGGGAGTCAGTGATATCGGTGCCGTCGCTGACACGCGTCATTGAGAAATCATGTATGGGGGGCACGTAACCCTCGCTGAGCTGCACGGTCTTGGAGTCGATGAATGTCCACGTGGAGTCGGGATAGTTGTCGGTAGTGAACTCGCGGCGTTCTCCGTCTTTCTCCATGATGAACGTGGTCTCGAAGCGTGGTTGCTCGGCATCGTCGGGAATCTCCATCCCCTGACGTATGTTGGCCCCGATGTGATAGGGGCGGAAGTCGAAGTAAGGCAGGTCGTAGAGCGACCATCCTGACACGACAATAATGAATATGGCCGTGTAGTTGATGACTATCCACTGGTTGGACCTGGACACGAAGCGGAACATATCGAGTGGCTTGCGCCAGACCAGGACCGCCATAGCGAGCAGTACGGCGTTCTTCCAGAATGTCTGCCAGTTGGTCAGTACCACGGCATCGCCGAAACATCCGCAATCGCTGACGGGATTGGCCAGAGCCAGCCACAGCGTGAGTGGTGTCATGACGAGAAAGAGCATCAGCGTAAGCAGTGACACCGTGCGCCGGCGTATGGCCAGCAACAGGAATGTGCCCAGCATGAACTCGAATGCCGACAGCAATATGGCTGCTCCCAGTATCATGGTGTCGTGTATGTACGATGCCAGATGGAATGCCTCCAGATAGTCGGCCATTTTATATTGTGTGCCCATCGGGTCGACGGCCTTGACGAATCCTGAGAATATCAGGACTGCGGCCAGAACGACACGGGCAATATTTACCAGAACCTTCCTCAACTCCTTACTCCTTCAGCTTGATGGCTCCGAAGACGGCATAGTTGATGATGTCCATGTAGTTGGCATCAATGCCTTCGCTGACCAGCGTGTCGCCGCCCAGATTCTCAATCTCCTTGATGCGTTCAATCTTGGTCAGGATAAAGTCTGTATACGAACTGACGCGCATACCGCGCCACGCCTCGTCGTAGTCATGGTTCTTGCGTTTCATCAGTTCCAGGGCCTCGTTGGCATAGCGGTCATACAGCTTCATGGCCTCGTCGTTGCTGATGTCCACAGTGTCGGCAAAGCCGTTGTTGATTTGTATCAGCCCTACGATGCCGTAGTTGATGAGCGCGATGAACTCAGGACGGATGCCTTCGCCTACGAGCGACTCTTTCTTGATTTCCAGCGAACGGATGCGCTTGGCCTTGATGAACAACTGGTCGGTCAGCGACTGTGGTCGCAGAATGCGCCACGAAGCTCCATAGTCATGAAGTTTTTTCTCGAACAAACTACGGCATTCGCTGACGGTCTGCTCGAACTGCTGGTTGGTTTTTGCTTCATTATTAGCCATAATCGAGTGCAAAATTACGGATTTCTTGTGAAATAACCAAAAAAAATGCTTATCTTTGCACTCTCAAATTGAAAAGTGACGGAATGAAGCTCTATTCTGACGAGGCATTAGCCCGGATATTGGACAAGGACATCTTCCACCAGATTTCGACAGTTGCCGACGGTCTGGGGGTGGAATGCTATGTGGTGGGTGGCTATGTGCGCGACATCTTCCTGGAGCGCCCTTCCGCTGACATCGATGTCGTCGTCGTGGGCAGCGGCATCGAGGTCGCCAAGGGTCTGAAGCAGCTCTTAGGAAAGCGTGCCCACCTGAGTGTGTTCAAGAATTTCGGTACGGCACAGGTCAAGATATCTGGGCATTTAGCCGTTGGCAGTTGGCCTTTAGCTAAAAGCCAAGAGCAAAAGGCCGATAGCCTTGAGGTGGAGTTCGTGGGAGCCCGCAAGGAGAGCTACAGCCACGACTCGCGCAAGCCCGTGGTGGAGAACGGCACGCTGGAAGACGACCAGAACCGTCGCGACTTCACCATCAATGCAATGGCCATCTGCCTGAACCGGAGCCGCTTTGGCGAGTTGGTAGACCCATTCAATGGCATTGCCGACCTGGAAGACGGCATCATCGCCACTCCCTTGGACCCCGAGATTACCTTCTCGGACGACCCGCTGCGCATGATGCGCTGCGTCCGCTTTGCCACCCAGCTGAATTTCGAGATTGAAGATGAAACCTTCGAGGCCCTGCAGCACATGGCAGACCGCATCAAGATAGTCAGCGGCGAGCGCATCGAGGTGGAACTGAACAAGATTATGATGGCCCCTCATCCCAGCATCGGCTTTGAATACCTGCAACGCTCGGGATTGTTGCAAATCATCCTGCCAGAGTTGTCGGCTCTCGACATCGTGGAGAAGAAAGAGGGTAGGGCACATAAGAATAACTTCTACCACACCCTGGAAGTGCTGGAGAATGTCGTAAAGAAGCAGGGAAGTCTCTACCTCCGTTGGGGAGCCCTGTTGCACGACATCGGCAAGACCCGCTCGAAGCGCTGGGAACCCGGTACGGGATGGACGTTCCATAACCATAATATAATAGGTGCGAAGATGGTGCCTGCCATCTTCCGTCGGCTGAAGTTGCCCATGGGGACTGAGATGAAGTACGTACAGAAGCTGGTAGACCTGCACATGCGTCCACAGGTGATAGCCGACAGCGAGGTCACGGACTCTGCCGTGCGCCGTCTGCTGAACGATGCCGGCGACGACATTGACGACCTGATGATGCTCTGCGAGGCCGACATCACCTCGAAGAACGAGGTCAAGAAAAAGATGTTCCTCGAGAATTTCCGTATGGTTCGCGAGAAACTGGCCGACCTGAAGGAGAAGGACTACAAGCGCCTGTTGCAGCCCGTCATCGACGGCAACGAGATCATGGAACTGTTCCACCTGCAGCCTTCGCGTGAGGTGGGTGTGCTGAAGCAATACCTGAAAGACGCCGTACTCGACAACCGCGTGGAAAACGAGCGCGAGCCCCTGATGCAGTTGCTCATGGAGAAAGCCCGACTGATGGGATTGGCTTGAGCTGATAGTCACACATATAGATATCTCCCTTACACTAAGGAAATCACTCCGCCGGGGCGTG
>CAMOWH010000106.1:0-6370 GCA_946628315.1 uncultured Prevotella sp. | reverse complement strand
ACGCTGAACGCCCTGCTGACGGAGATGGACGGCTTCGGCACCAACAGCGGCATCATCACACTGGCCGCCACCAACCGTGCCGACATGCTGGACTCTGCCCTGATGCGTGCAGGCCGCTTTGACCGCCAGATACACGTCGACCTGCCCGACCTGAACGAGCGCAGGGAGATATTCGTAGTACACCTGAAGCCCCTGAAGCTGGACGAGAACCTGGACATTGACTTCCTGGCTCGCCAGACACCTGGCTTCTCGGGTGCCGACATTGCCAACGTGTGCAACGAGGCCGCCCTCATTGCCGCCCGTCATAACAACGAGAAGGTGGGCAAGCAAGACTTCCTGGACGCCGTAGACCGCATCATTGGCGGACTGGAGAAGAAAACCAAGGTGATGACCGAGGCCGAAAAGAAGTCGATAGCCATCCACGAGGCCGGCCATGCTACCATCTCGTGGTTTACCGAGTTTGCCAACCCGCTGGTCAAGGTGTCCATCGTACCTCGTGGACGCGCCTTAGGTGCTGCGTGGTATCTGCCCGAAGAGCGCGTGTTGCAGACCAAGGAGGCCATGCTGGACGAGATGTGCTCGCTGCTCGGCGGGCGTGCTGCCGAGGAGCTGTTTATAGGCCATATCTCGACAGGAGCCATGAACGACCTGGAGCGCACCACTAAGCAAGCTTACGGCATGATAGCCTATGCGGGCATGAGCGACAGGCTGCCTAACATTAGCTATTACAACCAACAGGAGTATTCGTTCCAGAAGCCCTACTCAGAGACCACGGCGAAGATTATGGACGACGAGGTGCTGAAGATGGTCAACGAACAGTACGAACGTGCCAAGCAGATACTGAGCGAGCACAAGGAAGGCCACGCTCAGCTGGCACAACTGCTGGTAGAGCGCGAAGTCATCTTTGCTGACGACGTAGAAAAGATATTCGGCAAGCGTCCCTGGACAAGCCGTGCCGAGGAGCTGCTGGAAGCTCAGCAGCGTGCCGAGGCCGAGGCTATGGCCGAGCGCCGTGCCAAAGAACTGGAGGCAAAGGCCGCAGAAGAAGCAGCCAACTCGGAGGCGACAGCCAGCCCAGAGGGCACAGACGCCTCAGAACATTCAGACAATAACTAAAAAACTTGATATGAAGAACTTCATTATCCGCACCATTACAGGCGCCATCTTTGTGGCAGCCATCGTGGCATCCTTCTTGCGCCCTGAAGCGATGGTGCTATTGTTCAGCATCGTCACCGGAATGACCATCTGGGAGTTTGCCGGACTTGTGAATGAACGTCCCGGCGTCACCATCAACCGCTTCATCTGCACTGTGGCTGGCGTTTACTTTTTCTACGCCATGACCTACTTCTGCAGCGACCTCTATGGCGGTGTAGCCAAGTCGGTGGTGTTCATCCCCTATCTGGTCACTGTGGTATATCTGCTCATTTCAGAGCTCTACGCCAAACAGGAAGACCCCATCAACAACTGGGCCTACACCATGCTCTCGCAGATGTATATCGCCCTACCCTTCTCGCTACTTAACGTGTTAGCCTTCACGGCAACCCCCAACGGACAGATCAGCTTTAACACGCTGCTGCCCCTGTCCATCTTCGTGTTCCTGTGGGTAAACGACACCGGGGCCTACTGTGTCGGCTCGCTACTGGGACGGCACAAGTTGTTCCCACGCATCTCACCAGGTAAATCGTGGGAGGGCTGCATCGGAGGAGCCGTCTTCGTACTGGTGGTGGCCTACATCATCAGCTACTACATCGACAACGGTATACTCAGCACCCTACAATGGCTGGGGCTGGGACTCGTCGTGGTGGTCTTCGGCACCTGGGGCGACTTGGTAGAGAGCCTGTTCAAGCGCACTCTGGGCATCAAGGACAGTGGTAACATCCTGCCCGGACATGGTGGTATGCTGGACCGCTTCGACTCATCGCTGCTGGCCATACCCGCAGCCGTAGTCTACCTTTATACACTATCACTCTTTTGACTTTGATTTTTTAGACTTTATGATATGAAGAAGCTATTAACTATTATCCTCTGCTTTTGCACACTGAGCGTAATTGCTCAAGACCCCGTGAAGAAGTACGGACAGTTGCAAGTGAAAGGCGCCCAGCTTTGCGACCAGCAAGGCCGGCCTGTTATTCTCCGTGGTGTCAGCCTGGGTTGGCACAACCTCTGGCCACGCTTCTACAACAAGAAGGTGGTGCAGACCCTAAAGCAGGACTGGCACGCCTCGGTGGTACGTGCCGCCATGGGCATCATGATAGAAGACAACTATCTGGAAAACCCGACCTACGCCATGCAGTGCATGACTCCCGTCATTGAGTCGGCCATCAAGCAGAACGTATATGTCATCATCGACTGGCACTCGCACATACTGAAAACCCAGGAGGCCAAGGCCTTCTTTGGTGAGATGGCACAGAAGTACGGCAAGTACCCACACGTTATCTATGAAATCTTCAACGAGCCTGTGGAAGACAGCTGGACAGACCTGAAGAAATATGCCACTGAGGTCATTGGCGAGATTCGCAAGTACGACCCCGACAACGTGGTTCTGGTAGGCTGTCCCCACTGGGACCAGGACATCCATCTGGTGGCCGAGAGTCCCCTGCAGGGCTTTGACAACATCATGTACACCGTCCACTTCTATGCTGCCACCCACGGCGACCATCTGCGCCAGCGCACGGAAGCAGCAGTCAAGAAGGGCATCCCCGTATTCATCTCTGAGAGTGGAGCCACCGAAGCCTCTGGCGACGGCAAGATAGACCCTGAGAGTGAGGAACAGTGGATACAGATGTGTGAGC
Organism: uncultured Prevotella sp.; assembly: GCA_946628315.1. GTDB lineage: Bacteria > Bacteroidota > Bacteroidia > Bacteroidales > Bacteroidaceae > Prevotella. The sequence goes on along the minus strand of CAMOWH010000106.1, from coordinate 3,578 downwards.
GTCTGGGTGTCAGCTGGGTATGCTGGAGCATCAGCGACAAGAACGAGAGTTGCTCGATGCTGCTCCCCCGTGCAACTGCTACAGGTCCTTGGGCAGACGATGTCATCAAGGAATATGGAAAATTAGTAAAACGACTCTTACTGAAATACAACAAATGACCGAACGCGACAAGCTTATCACCGCCAATATGGGTTATGTGGTGACCCTGGCCCGTCAGTACAAAAGCGACATCCTGAGCATTGACGACTTGGTCAACGAGGGCAGCATCGGACTGATGAAGGCCGCAGAGAAGTACGACCCCTCCCGTGGGAAGCCCTTTGTCACTTTTGCTGCACCCTACATCCGACGCAGCATTGAGACCGCCATCAGCCGACTGGAAACTACCACTGACGTACGCTCCACGGATGAATCGCTCCCCGTGGGCAGCCGCAACAACTATACGTTGCTCAACGTACTGGAAGACAAAGATGCCGGCAAGGCTGACGTGCTGACCGAAGAGAACACGCTGACCGACGACCTGTTGCGCGTGATGAACGTCCTCAGCGAACGCGAGCAACGGGTGCTGAACCTCTACTATGGTAACGGATACGAGCGTCAGACGATGGCCGAGATTGGCGAAGTCATGGAACTGAAACGCGAGCGAGTGCGCCAGATTCGCGACCAAGCCCTGCGCAAGTTACGCAAAGCCGCCCGCACCATTGCCGTGGTGCTGTGTTTCCTGTTGTTCTCCCTGCCCGTTGATGCCAAACTGATTAAAGTGCTGGCCATCGGCAACAGTTTCTCAGAGGACGCCGTGGAGCAGAACCTCTACGAGTTGGCAGCAGCACAAGGCGACTCGCTGGTCATCGGCAACGCCTACATCCCTGCTTGCACCATTGAGATGCACCTGTATAACCTAAAGAATTCGCGTCAGAAATACGCCTACCGTAAGGTGGTAGGCGGGCAGAAGAAAGAAGAGAAGAACGTCACGCTGCAACGCATCATTCTGGACGAGCCGTGGGACATCATTACCCTGCAGCAAGCCAGCCTGCTCTCAGGACTTGCCGACACCTACAAGAACCTGCCTGCGCTGAAACGTCAGGTCAAGCTGCTGGCCACCAATCATGAGGCAGACATCTGGTGGCACATGACATGGGCCTACGCCAAGAGTTTCAAGAGCGCCAACTTCGAAATCTACGGCAACGACCAGCAGCGTATGTTCAACAGCATTGTCGACTGTCTGCGCAAAGAGGTTCCCAAGGCCAACATCACCACCATCATCCCTACAGGAACGGCCATCCGTCTGATGCGCTACCACAAGGGTGACACGCTGAATCGCGACGGCCAGCACCTGTCGCTGACCCTCGGACGCTATACAGCAGCATGTGTCTGGTGCGAAATGCTGACAGGGCGCAACATCGACCACAACACCTATTTTCCCCAGACCATCAAGGCAGAAGACGCCCGTATGTGTCGCATGATAGCCCACGAAGCCATTTTCATGCAGAAGTTGCGCCAGTACGACATCATCTTCTGACGGCTAACACGTTGAAAAAAGAAAAAGGAGGCTCAATGCCTCCTTTATTCTTTTTCCGATTGGTCAACGCCTTAGAAAGTCCACTTGGCAGCTATCGTCGGAATGGCATAGAACTTGTGGTTGTCGCCATCGTTGTTGAACACGAAGTTATTACTAATCTCAACCTCGGTACCCACACTGACGTTGATGCCCTCCATGCCTTTCAGCGCATTGAAGTTGAACCAGAACTGAGGCTCGGACAGCAGAATCAGCTTGCCACAGACATCCTTGTCATACCACACATCCAGGAAACCAGAGAAGGTGCAGAGTCCTTTGGCAAAGGTGTCGCCCCATACTGCCGTCACCTGGAATCCGTTGAAAGCGCCGCGACCATAGCCCTTGAAGTAATACTTATACATAGCCTGTAGCGAGAAGGTCTTGGTGAAGTCCTTCGAGGCCCAGTTCCAGGCACCACCACCCAGAAAGGCATGTTGGAAACGATTACCAATGCCCGTGTGCTTAATGGTTGTAGCACCGCCGTCGTACTCCAAGTGGAGCGCCCACTGCTTGTTGGCCGTCAGGTTGAACTCACGTGCAATCTCCCAATAGGCACCGGCAGCACCGTCGCTAAAGTAGTCGATGTCAGTAAACATGAAAGTGGAACCCCACTTGTCAGGCTTGAACATCTCAAAAGTAGTGGTCACATTGGGACGAGACGTCAAGTCACTGTAGAACGAATGTCCCAGATCGTAATGCAACTGAATGTTCTGTGCACTGGCTGTCATAGCGAAAGCCGTGAAAAGCAACGAAAAGAAGTACTTTCTCATATATGATTTGGTTGTTTATGATGTGTATGTTTCAATTTTTCAATTTTTCAATTTTTCAATTTTTCCACGATGATATCAGCAGCACGCTCCGGTGCATGACTATCGCCTAACCGGCGAAACACTTCGTCATAATCGGTCAGCATCTGCCGGCGCTTGCTGCCTCCGGGCAACAGGGCCTCCAACTCGCGTCGGATATTGTCTACACTGAACGTCTCGGCCACCAGTTCGGGCACCACTTCCCTGTCGGCAATCAGATTGACCAGCGACACCCAACGGACCTTGATGAAGTGCCGTTTCAGGAAGCCTATGAGCTGTGGTAGCGGTGTCTCGTAGCACACCACTTGGGGCACACGGAACATACAAGCCTCCAAGGTGGCTGTCCCGCTGGTGACAAGTGCTGCCGTAGCAGATGCCAACAGCGGATAGGTCTGGTTGACCACCAAACGAACCTTTGTACCCTTCATGAACTGGTCATAGTAGGCAGGCTCTATAGAGGGTGCCCCTGCCAGCACAATGTCGTATTGGCCTGCCAGATGTTCCGTCGCAGCTATCATAGCCGGCAGGTTGTCCTTGATTTCCTGCTTTCGCGAACCTGCCAACAGCGCAATGATGGGGAGGCCGGAGGTACGAAAGGGAGGGATGCCGTCTGCACACGAGCCGTTTTCGTAACTACGCAAGAACTCCCTGACTTCCTGGGCTGTAGGGTTGCCCACATAGTGGATGGGATAGTGATGCTTGCCTTCAAAGAAGTCCACCTCAAAGGGCAGTATGGAGAACAGCTCGTCAACATCGCGCTTGATGTTCTTAATGCGATATTCCTTCCAAGCCCATATCTTGGGGGCAATATAGTAGTAGACAGGACATATCCCCTTGGATTTCACAAATTTGGCAATGTCAAGATTGAAGCCAGGATAGTCTACCAGTATCACGACGTCCGGTTGCCAGGAAAGTATGTCCTGCTTGCAACGCTTCATGTTGCCGAGTATCGTGCGCAAGTGCAGCAGTACAGGTACGAAACCCATGTAGGCCAGTTCGCGATAGTGCTTGACACGTGTACCACCCTCAGCCGTCATCAGGTCACCGCCGAAGAAGCGGAACTGAGCCTCGCCGTCGCGCTCTTTCAGCATACGCATCAAGTGCGAGGCGTGCAAGTCACCTGAGGCTTCTCCGACTATCAAATAATACTTCATTCGCTTGACCCTTTACCCTCTCGGTTCTCAATTATTTCCATTTTTCAATTCTTCAATTTTTCAATT
>CAMOWH010000105.1:0-6401 GCA_946628315.1 uncultured Prevotella sp. | reverse complement strand
CATAGCCGTGGGTGAAATTGCCAATGCCGTTCTGTGCCTCATCCTGGTCGTATGCAGTCGGAGTTGTGGAGAACACGATAGCGATTGGTGCACCATGCTCGTCAGCGAAGTTGGCATCATAGGTCGTATTCCAGTAGCCGTCGGCATAGATGAGGTCACCCACCTGAATACCCGTATAGTTCGGACCCGCTGCATTATAGATATAACCAGTGCCATTAATGACTACACTCGAGGCCTCCTCGGTCCAGTCTGCCACCGTGACAGTGGATGTCAGGTTCTGGATGTTGTTGATGGCTCCGTCAACGGTAGTAGCGCCGTCGCCCTTGATGACTGCCGTCACGATGTAGTGGAAGTTCGACTCCACGCTATAGTCAGTAGTCGTGCCAAGATTCACGGCATAATAGGCTGTATGGGCTGTGCGGTTGGGTGCCTCCTTGTAGTCACCCTTGATAATCAGCTGTGTCCTGTTAGCATCAGTCTGGGTTGTACGACCTGCCACATTAGGCATTGTATAGAAAGTGTAGGTGTTTGTCAGTGTGGTGTTTGTCGTAGTCAAGGCATCCACGGAAAGGGCTGATGTACCGAGATAGTCCTTGAAATTTGTAGCATTGCTGATCTCACCCTGATAATAAACATCAGGGGTGACATTGGTAAACACTTTCTTGCCGTCGTCACCCAGTTCCAAGTCCATCTTGTTGGGAACATTGCGCAAGAATATCTGGGTCGGCGTGAACGAAGCCAGGTTGTTGTGTGACACGTCATCGTCAAAGTCAACCGCCAGGGATGCCAGCGATACCTTTGCCACGAGATGGCGCACATCAACGTTTGCGGTGAACACGCCGTCGGTGCCGCCCGTCAGCGCAGCCTTGCCGAACATGGGCAGCTTGGCGACATCAACACTACTTGTACCATAAGTGAGAGCCTGGTCTATCGTCAGCTGATTATGCCAGAAATTATCCTTAGTGGATGAATTGGTAATGGCATCATTAACATTGATGGCTACCATCACCACGTCACCAGCCTCATAAGTCGCCTGACTCGCAGAAAAATTCTGGCTGAACTGCGTCGCGGTGGCATTGACCACGCCAGTAAGATTCTTCACTTCACCCTTCAGGTCTCCCGTACTCTGGTTATAAACGCCCAGAGTCAGGTCGGTGATTGTCTTTTCAGTAGCGGTAAGAGTTGTCGTTGTACCGCCATCGGTAATATCTGTGGCAGAACGGGTTGTACCTCCGACACTGGCGGAATGGATATTCAGGACCAGTTCCTTCTTGTCCGGGGCTGGGGTAATATCTGTGCTCTTGTCGTAGGCACATGAAGCCATGCCCGTTGTCAACAGAAGCGCTATCGCAACATACTGTATTTTATTGTATCTCATACTCATAATCTTAACATCTTTAGTTGTACCATGATTACATATTTCTCCTATGACTCGCTCACATTGCCGCCGTTGCCGTCGAAGGTCGAAACCTTTGCGCCATTAGACCAATCCTGAACATCGACGGTCGTAGTGACTGTACGCGCCTGTGTCAGACCGGAATAGGCACCCGTAGCATCGTCAGCCTCGATAACTGCACCCTCACGCTGAATGTCAACATCCACCTTGTAATGATGGTTGGGATAGATGTTGATGGCCGGTGATGACGGGTCGGCCGAGACATTCTTCAACTGGATAGTGTACCATACTGTGTGGTGGTTAGTACCGCCATCCTCAGACCACTCGCCCTTGATCACCAGACGGGTGTCGTTAGTTCCGTCATTGTTGGGCAGCGTGTAGAATGTATAGGGCGTATTAAGCGGATTGTTGGCATCGATTGCCGACAGACTGAGTGTCGCTGTTCCCAGATAGTCGCGGAACTGGCGCGTTGTCAGGTCGGGGTCGGGAGTGGTCACATTCGTAGATGCGGCAACCGCTTCGGACTCTCCCTGATAGAAATTCGCCGTAACGCCAGAGAAGGTATAGGTACTTGGATTACCATCGGTACCGAAATTATAGCCCAGCTTCTCAGGAACGTTGATCAGGAATATCTGGGTTGGGGTGAACTGGGTCGTCGCTGCCAGATTCGACATGGACACGCTGTTGAGCGTCACCTTTGCCAGCATATGGATGGCATTGATGTCAACCTTGAAGTTGTTGGGTTTGGATTCACCGTCGGATGTCAGGGCAACGGTTCCACTGCCATACATGGGCAGTTTGTTTTGGCTGAGTGCCCAACCAGCAGTATAGTCCACATCCTGGAACATGATGGCCTGGTCGATGGTAGCCAGACATCCCCGGAAAGCAGCAGCCGTAGCAGCTTGGCTAAGCTGTTCGGTATAGAATTTCTCAGTTACATTCAGTGCAACCAACACCAAGTCACCGACTGCAATACTGGTATTGCGATGGCCTGTTACGGTCTTCCATCCGTCAACCGTACCACTCAGTCCTGTCAGGTACTGGCTTTCACGCTTGGTAGCACCGTCAGAACTGAAAATGGCAATGGCCATTGTGCTGACCGTTTTTTCTGCTGTGAGTGCGGCAGCCTCCAGTCCGTCGGTAATCGTTACCGTTCGCGTCGTTGCACCCACAGAACTGCTGTTGATGTTGATCACCAGCGTACCGTCGCCGGTGGGAACTTCAGGTGTCTCGTCTCTTTCTGAGACGCACGACGTGAGGCTGAAAGCCAAGAGCATCCCCGCTATGCAGGTGCTCCATTTCAAAAAGCTCTTCTTCATAAGTCTTTCCTTTTAAAATTGTTAATAAATTGTTCCACTTATCTCGATTTGACAATCGTTCATTTCTGCCAGAAGAGCGTGCGCAATGCCTCACGCGCCTGACTCACGCCGTCGGCATCCGCCATCTTCAGATAGACCTCCGCCTTGTCGCGGTTGTCCTCCAGCAGATGGAGCAGCCCCAGGTTGCACCACGCACGCGGATCGGTATCCCACGGGCTGAGATAACGGCGCGCCTTCTGCGCATCGCCCTGCAACAGCGCCACGCCTGCGGCATCAATGCCAGCCTCGGCACAGTCGGGGAACAGGCGGGCGGCGAGGTCGATGATGTCGTTGAACTCACGGCTGCCCACCTCGTAGTTGGATGCCAGCTGGTAGAAGTTGTCGGCGGTGATACTCTGAGGCAGCGCATAGTCGCCCGCACCATAGCCAGCACCGACAGGCGAGAAGCGCAGACGGTAGCTCAGACGGCACACACGGGGGAACACCTCACGCCGCAGATAGCTGTAGGCAGAGCCTGAGCCCAGACGGCTCAAGGCTTCCTCACGCCCCTGCGTCACGTCGATGTGGCGGATGATGTCTTCGGTGGCGAGGCGCAGGGGCATCGGTGCAGTGGCAACCATCTGACGGATGCTGTCCCAGTCCTCTGCCACCCAGGTCACAAGCAGGTCTTTCTCGCCCGTCACGTGGCGGTCGGTCAGCAACTGGCGCAGACGGAGGGTCTGGTCAGCAGCCCGGCGCTCGTTCTTCTCACGGTTGCCGACAGGGGCACCGTAGCCCACCAGCTCGACACCCAGCAGACGGGTGCCGTAGGCGGCGGTGGCCCTGCCTATCACCTCTTGCAGCGAGTCGGCAAGCTGATGGTAATGCCGCTTGGAGAGCTTGCGGTCATAGGGCAGCTGGAAGCTGCCAGAGACGAGCGTGCTGCCCGTCGCCGAGGCGGCAGGCGCAAGGAACTGCACCCACGACGGGGCGATGGACAGCGACGCATCCGACGTGGCAGCGTAGGACTGGAAGTCCTCACTGCCGTCACCATAGTTATTACGACCCAGCGGGAGCTTACTGAACAGCAGATCCTCGTAGGTATGCGGATGGCGGCCCTGCCATGTGCTCTCCTCACTCTCTATGTAGAGGGCAGAGCCCGTCATCCACTGCTGGTAAGGTATGGTGGTGTCATAGATAAAGTAGCGTGACCCCGTGCGGGCATCGCGCGTCACGACGGGAATGTTGATACGCCGACGCTGCTTCAGCTTGTCGGCACGCCGCTCGTAACGCTCACGCGAATCACCGTTGATCGCCACCGTCGTCATACGGGCATAGTGGTTCTGGCTTTTCAGCACAGGCGTGAAAAGCAGTGTCTCGCCCGTGTTCAGGGCATCGGAATTGTAGCTCACCTTCATATAAACACGCAATAACTGCCCCTGCAGGTAGAAACGTTCGTCGCTCACATGCAGTTGCCCCTTATAGGCGGTCTGGGCTGCGGTGCCCATACAGCAGAGCATCATCAGCAGAATGGTCTTCAGTCTCATATATTCTTATTTTATCATATATACCAAGTTCAGGTTCAGCGATGTGGGGCCGAAGTAATGGACATACCAACGGCGGGTGACAACACGGGAACGGGGCGTATCGTAACGGCGGTAGGCTGCATAGGCATAGCCCAGCGTTATAGAGGGCTCCAGCCCCCAGCGGGGGCCCAACGAGAAGTGCCACCCCGCCGTGCAGCCCATACCCAGCAGATAGCCTTGCGTGCGCGAATCCTTCGTGTTGAGCACTGACAGACCACCGAAGTTGTAAAGGCGGTAGCTCAGTGCCGGACCGACAAAAGGGCCCGTGAAGGGGGCGCGGAACCAGTAATGAGCCTCAGGCTGCACCTTCAGCTCCTTCAGGTAATGCTCTGACGACAGGCGCAGGGGCATCCACGAGGCATCGAGGGCTACCGTCCAGCGGGGTGTCACGGCATACTCGGCACCCAATGAGGGCAGTAATACGGCATCCGACAGCAGATTGGTCTTCATAGACCATTGCTGACAGAAAGCACACACCGCGCCACTCAGCCACCAGACAGCCAAGACTATCATTCTTTTATGTCTCATCCACTCTTTTTTATCAACATTGTCACACCTATTGAGGATAGGTGCTAATGGTTTCTTTCTTTTTTATACCTTTGCACATAAAAACAAAAAGAAATGGGATATACAACACTATTTAGGAACATCATGTTGGGTTTCAGCTTTCATGGCAGCAAACCAGAAAAAGCAAGTGAGAGAAAAGATAAAAGAGATTTCTTATCCACAGTACATCAAGAGATTGAACGCCGAAGAGGCATTGTTAGCACGAGCACAATAGAGAATGAACTGACTGCCTACAGGTCGTTTTTGGCCTTCGCAGGAACTAAGATCAAAATGAGTGATCTGACAGGCGACCGTATGAAAGCCTATGAGCGTTGGCTGTTGAAAAAAAGTGTCAGCAGAAACACATCAGCCTGTTATATGCGTTCATTGCGTTCGGTATTCAACAGGCTGGGATTAGACGGATGGGCACTCTTCAAAGATGTACGGACGTCAAAGGATTTGGCAGAAAAACGGGCATTGGGAAAGGAAGAGGTAAAGATGATTATGGAAGCCGACATCAAAGGACACAAGTTCATTACATGCGCGCGCGATCTATTTTTATTTAGTCTGATGGCTATGGGCATCCCCTTCATTGATCTGATACATCTGCGGAAGACAAGCATCAAGGACGGTTTTCTTATCTACCACCGTCGGAAGACAGGCAGACAGGCAAAAGTCTATCTGGAACCATGCCTGAAGGAGATCATTGCAAGGTACAACCGCGAGGACAGCCCTTTCCTGTTCCCGTTGCTATCCGAGAAACCAAACGCAGACAGCGACTGGGCATACCATAATCTGCTCGGCAGATACAACAGGGCATTGGGGAAGATTTCACAGATGGCAGGGCTGTCCCGCCGCATAACTTCCTACACCGCACGACACACCTGGGCAACCATCGCCTACAGCAAGGGAGGAAGTCTGGGAGCCATCTCAAAAGCCCTCACCCATGCCACGCCTATCACCACTCAAAATTACCTGAAAGAACTCGACGATAGGGAAATTATTGAGGTAAACAGGCTCGTTTTAGAGGAATTTAACACAAAAAACATACAAATATAAGGAAAATGTTTGGAAGTTTCATCGTTTCTTTTTATATTTGCACCCTGAAACCATTAGCACCTATCCTCAATAGGTGCTAATATTTTAGCAGTTATTTTCATAAAAATCTACAATAAAGAGTTTGGCAGTTGTTGCACTATCAAATTTGCAAATAACCGAAGAATTTTTCTTAATTTGTGTTGCCCCCCCTAAAATTATGTTAAAAGACAGCATTTTCAGCCCACCGTCCCAAATGCGTGCATTAAATCTAGAAAACCGTTAAGAGATAGAATCCTCGGCTTAGGTCGAGGATTCTTTGTTAATCCAGCGGCTCGTCGGGATCGTAGCCGCCCAGTTCGCGGAGGGTGTTTTTCAGCAAGGTGTATTGCTGATAGAGGTGGTTGACGGGCTGCTCCCCTGCGCGATAGTCGTGCATCGGACTCTTCATGAAGAAACTCAGGAAGCGTTGGATGCCATAACGGCCTGCACGGGCGGCGAGGTCGATGAGCAGACAGAGGTCGAGGCACAGGGGGGCTG
>CAMOWH010000104.1:0-6579 GCA_946628315.1 uncultured Prevotella sp. | reverse complement strand
CTGCTGCGGCTACTGCCGAATGAACCACTGCTATAGGTTCTGTTGCCATAGCTGGACGAACTGTTGTTGCGTGAGCTGGGACGCTGTTCTGTAGCAGTCGTCGGACGGCTGCCGTACATGCGGTTGTTTTCATACGTGGTGCGGCGGTTGCCTAAGCTGCGCCCATAGGAATTTCCACGGTTGTTGCCTACGGTATAGCGGGTAGAGCTGTTGCGATAGCCGCTGTGATAGCGCGTTCCTCCTCCACTATAGCGATGATGGCTGCGATAGTCACCGCGGTTCCAGCGGTCCAGCATACCGAAGTGAGAGCGTCCTGCTACAGGGCGGAAGTGTTCACGACGGGTGTAGTAATATCCGTGACCACCGATAACGTGCCATGCATGGCCTCCGCGATAGCTGGCATAAAAGACGGGACGGCCGAAGTAGAAGTAGTCGCGGTGCGGATAGCGGGCATATACTCCGAAGTGCCAGTAGCCTCCTTCCCAGTAGAGTGGACGATAGAAGTAGCTGGCGGCACAGAACGCCTGCCACTGCCAGTCCAGCAGCACGTAGCTCATATCCAGATTACGACGCTCCCAATAGGTAGCATAGACGTCGTCGTAACTGGTCACACCCATCAGGTAGTCCAGATTGATTTCGTAGGCAGCCTCATACTGCTCGTCGGTCAGGTTCAGCTCGTAGGCCATCTTGTCCGTCAGGAACAGTGCCTCGTTGCGTGCCTGCTCAAAGCTCATTGCATGGCCCGTTGCTGCTATTGTCAGCATGGCTACCAGGGCTATCATCATCTTCTTCATACTCGTTTATATTTTTAATTGTTCAACATCAGTGATATTTTCATGGTGCAAAATTACGAAGAATGTGATAGCAAAGAAAAGGATTTCCCCTAAACTCAGTGGGGGAAATCCCTATTCTTATTTCAAAGACTGCCTCAATACTTCATGAGGCTCCACCTTTTGCTGCCTTTGCTGAGCTCCAGTCGGTCTGCGTCTAATTTCTCAATTTTCACCCGTATGTTTGTAAAGGGCTTGAAGCCAAAGCTGTCTTCTACTAAAATGGTGTCCGAACGTGTTCCTGCGACGGAGTAACACTGTATGAACAGGCTGTCTCCTGTGCGCTGGAACTTGCCATAGACTTCGCTTATCCCAATGTTGCGAAACAACGTCAGGGAGCCAGAGAAACTGATATAGTGGTTGTCAGAGTCGTTCATCCGCCACTGTCCCAACAGGTCGCCAGCTTCTTTTCCCTCTTGACAGGAGAAAAGAAGTAAGAGGGAAGAGGTGAGTAGTAAGAGACGGGTATGTTTAAAGAATCTTGCCATGATAACTGATTTTGAAGTTGAACGTTGAGCAGTCGCCGTAGATATTTCCCTTGTCAAAGGCAAAGCCTGCACCAAACTGCCAAGGATGCAAGTCGTAGCAACCCTGTATGAGTGCACTGAAGTTGTGGCGTTTGGGAAAGATGGGCTGGTTGTAGGTGCCAAATCCTTCGCGATAGGAACCTTTTACAAGGTAGGTCAGCCGGTCTGTCAACTCACCATTGACGCCTAAGTGCCAAGCCCGGACACGGTTGTCGCGGAAACTGTTAAAACCGTCTTCGTTGTAAATGGGCGAGGTGATGAGTGGTGTTCCAGGCGTCATACTGTAGTGTGTATAGCTGCCGTAGAACCCGTGGTTGTAATAGTTGTCGTTGCCTACTATCAGGTCAGTAATCTGGCTACGTACAGGCTCAGGATAGTCTCCGCTGTCCCAGTGTAATGGGCCGCCCTGGTTAGTGCTCTGGAAATATTCGAATACTGCACCGCGGACATACTGGCGGCCAGAAGTCTTGTTGGTATATTGGAGTCCCCAGAGCCCGTCCCAGCCATTACCCTTGCGCATACCAGAACCATCCTCGAAAGGATTGTCGAGATAGGCTTGTAGCTGGTGGCACTTATTGATGTTCCATCCTATTTGGAAAGTGAGCACTCCAAGATGGTTGCCGTAGACCCAGTCTTCCATAGCATTGTTCTCATAATATTTGCCGTCACCGGTGGGCATGATGATTTTCCAGAAAGCCTTGAGGTTGGCAGGCTTCTCTTTGGCTGTCAGCACTCCGTTTTCCATCATGTAGCCTGTTCCGCCAAACTGTGCCATGTGTTCCATACCTGCCATGATGAATAATGGCTTGTCGGGATTGGTGCGCAGATAGAGATGTTTTTGGTGATAATAGATGCCTGTGGCATAGAGATAGTTAACATCGCGGCTCTTATAGAACTGATCCTCGCGGAAGCCACTGTCCAAAGCCTTGCCATAGCCGAAGTCGAAATTGATTTGCAGCCAGCCCTTCGTGAGGGGAACGGTCCAGAAACCATTTGTCCCTAAGTGTACCTGTGGTATGGGTTTGGCGTTATTTCCCTTGATGAAGGCGCCGCTGCTGAGCATGGCGTCACGTACGATAGGTTTCTGCTCTCTGCTGCCAGCCTCGATGAAGAACGACTTCCACGACAGGTTGGCATAGCACTGCTGCAGATAGGTCTTGTGGTCAGCATGAATGGAGGCCAGGGCGTCAACGGCTCCTGACAGTTTCCAGTCTTTGTTGAAAGCGTGCTCCACCAGAACGGCTCCGCGCAGATAGGCCGTATTGGAACGCGTCCCCAACGTGTGATAGCGGTTGCTGACCAGTTGATAGGCTATATAGTCCCCAGTGCCTACTGCCGCCTCGGTAGTCAGGTCATAGGTGACGTGCGTCGCCAAAGTGTCTTGCGCTTGGGCATAAGCAGAAAACACAAGAGAGGCACTAAGGAATATGATTTTTCTATGCTCCATATTCAGAAAATTTTTCCAGAGATGATGTTGATAAAGGTCTTCCAAAGTATCTTTGCATCCATCCACAGCGACTGATGCTCCAGATAGTATAAGTCCATTTTCAGTCGTATCAGCATCTTGTCGATGGTGTCGGTATAGCCATTCTTCAGAGTGGCATAGCTGGTAACGCCAGGTCGCAGGACATAGAGCCGCTCGTAGCGTGGGTCACGTTTCATAATCTGGTCGATATAGTATTTGCGCTCAGGGCGCGGACCTACAAAAGCCATATCACCCATCAGTACATTCCATAGTTGAGGCAACTCGTCCAGATGGTGTTTGCGCAGTATACTGCCTATACGTGTCAGCCGCGGGTCGTTATCCTGCTGAAGCAGTTCTTCCCCTTCTTTCTCTGCGTCTACTACCATGCTGCGAAACTTATAGATATAGAAAGGCTTCCCCCCCTTCCCAATGCGCTCTTGCTTGTAGATGGCAGGACCGCCTCCAATCTTGATGGTCAGCCAGCAAAGTATTATCAAGGGCGAGAACAGCACCAGACAGCAAGCGGCTATGCAGAAATCAAAGATACGTTTCATACTGTGCGAGGTGTCTTATGGTTGATGATGATATTGACAATCGTGTAGAGCAGAATGTCAACTACCACAATAAAAGTCGGTGGTATGACCATGTAGAGCAGGCAATTGACAATGATGAACCCTGCAGACAACAGGAGAATGCTGCCGAGAGCTTGGTGCTGGGTGAGTCCGGCACGCATCAGTTTGTGGTGAATGTGATTCTTGTCGGCAAGGAACAGGGGGGCGTGAAAGCGTAAGCGGTGTATAGTCACCCTGACAACGTCAGCCATCGGTACAAAGAGTAGCGTCCATGGTACGATGATGGCTTCAGGTCGTATATCTGACCAGATAACTTCATTGTTTGCAGCGCACTTGACGGTTAGGAATCCTAAAATAAACCCTAACGACAGACTGCCAGAGTCTCCCATGAAAATCTTGGTGTTGCGCTCTGGCTTTCCGCACATGTTGAAGTATAGAAATGCCACCAAAGCTCCCATCAGACCTGCAATCAGTATGTTGTAGGTATTCATGAAGACGTCGTAGTAAACGAAATATGCCAGGAATCCTGCCATGGCCAGTATGGAAAGGCTTGCTGCCAGTCCGTCAATGCCGTCAATGAGGTTGATGGCATTGTCTATGAAGACTATCATAAAAATGGTTAGTGGCATACCGATATAGTAGGGTATATGATAGATGCCGAACAGACCATAAAGGTTGTTGAAATACAATCCGCCACTTGTCAGCAGGCAGGCAGTGACAATTTGGATGATAAACTTCGTTGAGGCGTTCAAACCTACCAAGTCGTCAATGATGCCCGTAAAATACATGATGATGAGACCCGTCATGAACAGGGCACTCCAAACATTAATAGACAGGGTGTCCTGAACAATGGCAGGTGAGAACAGAAGTACCGTGATGAATGCTATCAGCATACTGGGAAAGAAAGTAATGCCTCCCAGTCGTGGTATGGCGTTTTTGTGTACTTTGCGCTCGTTAGGAATGTCGTATAGCCTCTTTCTCTTGCAGAAGTCAAGAACCAAAGGTGTAAAAACAAATCCACAAAGTAAACTTAAAAGAAATGCTCCAAGTATATATATCATCATACGCAATAGTCGTTATATATTATATATAACTGACAAATAACCGTTTTTATTGCGTGTTTCCCCAGATATTTATGCGCTTTATTGGAAACGGTTTATTTGTTGGACGATTTCCAGCGTTTCCTGCATTGCCTGTACCGGGCTGATAGGCAGGCTAAGTTCCTGATGGTGAATCTGTTCGGTAATGGGCAGATGCGTAGCCCCCCATTCTTTATAGCACTCCTGACGGTGGGGTGGAATGGGGTAGTGTATCTGTGTCTGGATGCCCAGAGCAGTCAGAAATTGCTGCAAACGGTCGCGCTTAGGACAGAAAATGGGAAACACATGATAGACATTCTGAGTGTCCTCTAAGCGTTGAGGCAACCTTATCAGTGGGTTCTGGATGTTGTCGTAATAGTAGTGGGCTGTCTGCTGGCGTCGCAGGTTGTCGTCGTCCAAATGGCGTAACTTGACATCGAGGACTGCTGCTTGTATTTCGTCCAGACGGCTATTACGACCTTTATATTTGAAGACATATTTGCGTGAAGAACCGTAGTTGGCAAGGGCTCGTACACAGTCTGCCAGTTCCTTGTCGTTGGTGGTGAGAGCACCTCCGTCACCCATAGCCCCTAAGTTCTTGGTGGGGTAGAAACTGTTTCCTGCAGCATCACCCAGCGAGCCAGTCTTCATACCCATATATTGGCATCCGTGAGCCTGTGCATTGTCCTCTACCAGCTTTAGATTGTACTTCTTGCACAGTTGCCTGATACGCTCAGTATAGGCACAACGGCCATAAAGGTGCACTATCATGATGGAACGCGTGCGCGAAGTGATATGTTGCTCGATGAGGCTGTCGTCTATTTCCAGCGTGTTGATGTCAGGCTCCACCAGTACTGGCTTCAGACCGTTCTCCGTGATAGCCAGGATAGAGGCGATATAAGTGTTGGCAGGCACGATGACCTCGTCGCCCTCGTGCATCAGTCCCATCTCCATGTAAGCCCTGTATATCAATGTCAGCCCGTCCAGCCCGTTGCCGACACCTACACAGTGGCGTGTACCAATATATTCGGCATAGTGCTGTTCAAAAGCAGCATTCGCCTCGCCCTGCAGATACCAACCCGAGCTGATCACCTTTTGTACAGCCTGCTGTATCTCGTCAGCATACTGCTCATTCACCCGTTTTAAGTCCAAAAACCTAATCATGGCTGCAAAGATACGAAAAGTCGAGTGAAATGCAAAAGGAAAATTCGTTTTTCTACTCAAAAGGGAGAGTGAGCCTACTCAAGAGGGAGAAAGAACCTATGTCCTTGGGGTTGCAGCGAACGTGGTAAGACTTTGCAGCGGGTGGGGCAAAGATTTGTGGTGGTGATAGCAATAAATATATATGGTATTGCGTTTTAAAAGAAAAGCATGCATAGTGAAAGTTTCTATAGTAACTGCAACATATAATAGTGCCCAAACATTGGGTGATACCATGAAGTCTGTTCTCAAGCAGACCTATTCGGATATTGAATACATTGTGGTTGACGGATTGTCCTCTGACGGTACGCAAGACATCATCCGTCAGCATGAGACAAAGTTCGGTGGCCGTTTGAAATGGATTTCCGAAAAGGACAGTGGCATCTATGATGCCATGAACAAGGGGATACGGATGGCAACGGGGGATATTGTTGGTATTCTGAACTCTGATGACTATTTTACGTCCGATGATGTGATAGAGCGAATGGTAGCGAGCTTTGACGACCCAAACATGGACGCAGTATATGGCGACATACATTTCATACATGACGGCGAGCCAGACAAAATCGTGCGCTATTACAGTTCGAAGCCCTTTCGCCCGTTGTGGCTCCGTTTCGGTTTTATGCCAGCCCATCCGTCGTTCTATTGCCGTCGCAGTGTCTATGAGAAAGCCGGGCTGTATAAGATCGACTACCAGATAGGCAGCGACTACGAAATGATGGTGCGCCTCTTTATGGTACACAAGATACGGGCCAAGTACCTGCCCATGGATTTCGTGACGATGCGTACAGGAGGAGCCAGCACGAAAAATGTCAAGAGCCGCCTGACCCTCATCAAGGACGACGTCCGTGGCTGCCGGGAGAACGGCATCTACACCAATCCGCTGATGGTTAGTTTGAAGTTTTT
>CAMOWH010000103.1:0-6717 GCA_946628315.1 uncultured Prevotella sp. | reverse complement strand
ACGGTACAGCCGATATCGCCAGCACGAAGTTCGTCAACCTGAATACGATTGGCACCTGCACAGGCATAAAGGGTACCGATACGCTCCTTCGAGCCACGGTCAGCATTGGTCAGGTCGTCACCACTCTTCACGACACCACTCATTACCTTGAAGTACTGCACCTCACCGATGTGGGGTTCAACACCAGTCTTGAAGAAATAGAGCGACGTGGGAGCTGAAGCGTCAGCAGGAACGTCCTTGCCGGCAGCGTTCTGAATGACGGGCATCTCAGATACGAAGGGAACGACATTGCCAAGGAACTCCATCAGACGGCGAACGCCCATATCCTTGCCTGCACATACACAGAAGACAGGGAAGATGGAACGGGTGACCAGACCCTTGCGGATACCCTCACGCATCTCGTCTTCGCTGAGGTCCTCGCTCTCGAAGAACTTCTCCATCAGCGTGTCGTCACCAGCAGCAGCGGCCTCCACCAGAGCGGCTTTCCACTCCTTGGCCTTCTCAAGCTGGTCGGCAGGAATATCCTCAATGATGGGGGCACCGCCCTCGGGCTTCCATGAGTATTTCTTCATCAGCAATACGTCGATGACACTATTGAAACCTGCACCAGTAGAGATAGGATACTGAACGGGCACACAGTTGTTGCCATAGACCTCCTTCAGTTGGCTCAATATCTGGTCAAAGTCACAGTTGTCACGGTCCAGCTGGTTGACGAGGAAAATGACGGGCTTCTTCAGCTTCTCGGTATTGCGGAAAGCATTCATCGTACCCACCTCGGGACCATACTGTCCGTTGATGAGGATAACAGCCTGGTCGGTCACGTTCATGGCAGTGATAGAACCACCTACGAAATCGTCAGAACCCGGACAGTCGATGATGTTCAGCTTCTTGTTGTTCCACTCTACATGAAAAACAGTAGAGAACACCGAGTAGCCGTATTCCTGCTCAACAGGGAAATAGTCGCTCATGGTGTTCTTACCCTCTACGGTGCCGCGGCGCTTAGTGATGCCTGCCTCGTAAACCATTGCTTCGGCAAGAGTAGTCTTGCCGCTACCCGCACTGCCAATGAGTGCAATGTTCTTAATCTCGTTAGTCTGATAAACTTTCATATTACTTATATTTTAGGTTTATATTTTGCGAAAAGCGAGGCTAAAGTTAGGCATTTTCACGCAATAAACCAAAGAAAGCTTTCAAATATTAAACTTTATTAGTACTTATCCGACCATATTGACGGCGAAAAGCAAGATAATATAGCAAGCCTGCCGTGGTCAGTCCGAAGAGGAACGACCACCAGATGCCCACCAGTCCGCCATCCAGCATGAAGGCCAACACATAGGCCATCGGCAACGATACCACGACATAAGCCACGAAGGCGATGGTGACCATAGGGCGGACGTGACTTATGCCTCGTAACACGTTGGCGTAGTTGCACTGCAGGCCATCACCAAACTGGTAGAACATCATAGGAATGATGCAAGCCGCCACAAGGACGGACACCTCTGTGCTGTCAGTAAACAGCTCTCCCAGTTGCCAGCGAAACAGGAATACGGGCACTGCCACGCAGAATGCTATAAATATAATAATGTGGAAACCTGCCTGTGAAGTGCGCAACAGGGCATGATAGTCGCGCAGACCAAGATAGTGGCTCACCATGACCGAAACGGCAGCAGCCATACCATAGTAGACCATATAGAACAACTGCGAGATGGTGAGCAGGACCTGATGGGCTGCCAAAGCCGATGTCCCCAGCCATCCCACCATAATGCTGGTCAGCGAGAACGAAGCCGTCTCCATGCCCATCTGTAAAGCCAACGGGAAGCCCAGCCGGTTCAGTTGTACAAAGTCGCTGCGGTTGATATGCCCTTCTGCAAACCCCGTACAATAGTCTCTATACCTGGGTCTTCCAAAAAAGATTGCCACCAGCAGCAATGTCATCATCGCGCGTGATAGCAGGGTAGCGACACCGGCACCCATCAATCCCATCTCAGGAAGTCCGCCCACACCGTATATCAATAGCCAGTTGCCTACGATATTCGCCACATTGCCCACCAGCATCACCCACATTGACACTTGGGTAGACATGATGCCATCGAAGAACTGCTTCATGGCATTGAACAGCAACACAAAGGGCAACGATACCAACTGCAGCAGAAAATAAGGACGCATCAGGGGCAACAATTCTTCAGGCTGCCCCATGTGGCCGATATTCAGGTAGAACACCCCCATTACCGCCATCATACCCAAAGAAACCAGACCATTGGCCAACCAGGCATTCTTTAGGACACAGCCTATCTTTTTAGTCTGCCCTTGTCCATTCAGTGTTCCGACGACAGGAGTCAAACCGTACGAGAAGCCCAGCGCAGTAATCAGCACCAAGGTGTACATCGTGTTGACAAAGGCGGCAGCAGCCAACTCTTCTGTCGAGTGGTGACCTATCATCAGCGTATCGGCAAAGCCCAGCACAATCTGTCCTAACTGTCCAATGATAATGGGCAGTCCCAGCAACGTCAGCTTACGATAATATGGCAGGTATTCCTTCATACGATGTGCAAAGGTACAAAATAATCCTCATTCTTCCTCAGCATTATTCATTTTATTTTGTACCTTTGCAGGCTGATGGCAGGAATCTATATCCACATACCGTTTTGCAAGAGCCGGTGCATCTATTGCGGTTTCTACTCCACCACAGGGCTGGAGTTGCGCCGACATTATATCGACGCACTATGCCGTGAATGGCAGCTGCGCCAACAGGAACTGAAGGAGCCTCTGGACACCATCTACTTGGGCGGCGGCACACCCAGTCAGCTGACAAGCGAGCAACTGCAACAGCTCTTTGCCGCCCTACCCCATGCCACTACGGAGGTCACCATAGAGTGTAATCCCGACGACGTAAGCGCCTCCTATGCCGCGGCTTTGTCGCAGTTACCCATTAACCGGGTCAGCATGGGTGCCCAGACCTTTGACGACCAGCGACTGCACTTTCTGCGCCGCCGTCATACATCTGCCCAAGTGCTACAGGCCGTCCAACACCTTCGCGACGCTGGCATCCGGAATATCAGCATCGACCTCATGTACGGCTTCCCTGACGAGACGCAGAAAGACTGGCAGCGTGACATTGACGCAGCCATAGCCCTAAACGTGGAACACATTTCGGCCTACTGCCTGATGGTGGAAGAAGACACCCCACTCTACCACATGGGAACCAATCCTTGCGATGAAGAGAGCGAACGGCAGATGTACGAGCTATTGATAGACAAACTGACTGCTGCGGGCTATGAGCACTACGAAATCAGCAACTTCGCCCGTCCGGGCTACCGTTCGCGACACAACAGCAGCTACTGGCACGACGTACCTTACATCGGCCTTGGTGCTGCCGCCCACTCATACGACGGACAAGGACGGCAATGGAACGTTGCCGACATCCAGCAATATATTAAGGCCATCGAACGGGGTTGCATCCCCTGTGAACGGGAAGAACTGGACGACGACACACACTATAACGACCGCGTCACCGTTGCCCTACGTACCAGCGACGGACTGGACCTCACGACCCTCTCTGACCGCCACCGCCAATACTGTTTGAAGGAAGCCCAGCAGTTCCTGACAGACGGGCTTCTGACCATGAACGGCCAACGTATGGTGCTAACCCGTAAGGGACTTTTCGTCAGCGACATGGTGATGAGCGGGCTGATGCTCGTCTGATGACATTTGAACGTTCTTTGCGTCTTACATCTATATAACAAACTACACGTATGAACACTTGGAAACCAAATCTCGAAGAGACCAAACAGCGATACATCAAATGGTGGAACCATAAGGGCATCGTCCTCAACATGTGGGAACACTTTCAGGAGGGTGTCAAACCTCATGCCGACATACCAGAGCCCAAGCCGTACAAGGACCTGAACCAACGCTGGTTCGACCCGGAATGGCGAGCCGAGTATCTGGATTGGTATGTAGCACACTCCAGTCTGATGGCCGACATGCTGCCTGTAGCCAACACCCAACTGGGACCCGGTTCACTGGCTGCCATCCTGGGCGGTGTCTTCGAGGGTGGCGAAGATACCATCTGGATACACCCCGACCCCAACTATACGGACGACATCAAGTTCGACCCCAACCACCCCAACTGGATACTGCACAAAGAACTGCTGAAAGCTTGTAAGCGCAAGGCCCAAGGACACTACTATGTGGGAATGCCGGACCTCATGGAGGGCATGGACGTGTTGGCGGCCATGAAGGGTACGGACAAGGTCCTGCTGGATACGGTCATGCAACCCGAAGTGCTGGAACGGCAGATGCAACAGATTAACGACATCTACTTCCAGGTGTTCGACGAGTTGTATGACATCATCCGCGAGGGCGACGAGATGGCGTTCTGCTATTTCTCGTCATGGGCACCAGGCAAGATGTCAAAGCTACAGAGTGACATCTCGACCATGATCAGTGTTGACGACTACCGCCGCTTTGTACAGCCATTCATCCGCGAACAATGCCAGAAGATAGACTACACACTATACCATCTGGACGGTGTAGGTGCCATGCACCATCTGGATGCCCTGCTGGAAGTCAAGGAACTCAACGCCATCCAGTGGACACCAGGTGTTGGTGAACCACAGGGAGGCAGTCCGAAGTGGTACGACCTCTACCGGAAGATTCTCGCCGGAGGCAAGAGCATCATGGCCTGCTGGGTGACGCTCGACGAGCTGCGCCCCCTGTTAGACCACATTGGCGGCGACGGTGTCCATCTAGAGATGGACTTCCACAACGAGCACGAGGTGGAAGAGGCCATGAAGATAGTCCAGGAGTTTGAACACAGCCGTAACCTGCACCCTGCAGACATCATGGACGATGCCGACCGCGAGGTGGCAGAGATCATACGCTCCGTCGAGGAGCAGTTCAGCAGCGACGGGCAGCAGAACAGCACTGTCTCGCTGGAAGAAGCCGCCGCACAGCGCATCCTGATACTCGACGGTGCCATGGGTACGATGATTCAACAATGTCAGCTGCGGGAAGAGGACTACCGCGGCTGCCGCTTTGCCAACCATTCCACCGACCTGAAGGGCTGCAACGACGTGCTGTCGCTGACGGCACCATACATCATCCGCGACATCCACCACAAATATCTGGAGCAGGGAGCCAACCTGATAGAGACCAACACCTTCAACGCCCAGCGCATCTCGATGCAGGACTATGGTCTGCAGAACCATTGCCGCGAGATCAACCTGGCCGCCTGCCGGCTGGCCTGCGACGCAGTCAATGCCTATCGGGAGCTCGACCCCGACACGCCGCGCTTTGTGGCGGGAAGCATCGGACCTACGAACCAGACTTTCATGCGTGCAGAAGGGAAGGTAAGCCATGAGTCGCTGACCAATGCCCTCCATGCAGCTTACTCGGAACAGGTCGACGCACTGATAGACGGCGGAGTAGACATCTTGCTCATCGAGACCATCTTCGATGTCGAGGTAGCCCGCATCGCCCTTGCTGCAGCGCAGGAGACCATGCGGCAGAAAGGACGTGAACTGCCCGTTATGCTCAGCTTTGCGGTATCCACTGCTGACGGCTACAACATGCTGGGACAGAACATCATCGACTTCATTGCCTCCTTAGGTGACACTCCCCTGTTCTCCATCGGACTCAACTGTCTGTCGGACGTGCAGAGCATGACCCCGCTGTTGCAACGGATGGCAACACAGTTCCCCTACCGCATCAGCCTCTATCCCAATGCGGGAAGACCAGACAGTCAGGGCCAGTACCACAAGTCTCCTGACAGTCTGTTGGCGGATGTATGGCCGCTCATTGACGGACACTGGCTCAACATTCTCGGCGGCTGCTGCGGCACCACCGACCAGCATATCAACTTCTTCGCCAATGCCGTAGAGCCTATGCTGGGATTGTTTATCTCACCTCATCGGCCCGGACTTCCGACAACCGTTATACCTGAACCGCACGCAGATCACCCACATGCTGCACCCGCCAGCGAGTCACCAGCCTGTCCCGACTGCACTCCGCAGCCGCCTCAAGCAACCTCCCCCGAGGAGCGTCTCTTCCAGGCCATCCTGCATGGCAAGAGCGACGACGCTGCCTCGGCTACCCAGGAGGCCATCGAACAGCACATCGCCCCGCAGGACCTCATCAACGGCCAGATGATCCGCGCCATGAGTGAGGTAGGTCAGCGATTCCAGGACGGCAAGGCCTTTGTGCCCCAGTTGTTGATGGCGGGACGCGCCATGAAGGCTGCACTGGAACTGCTGAAGCCCCTGCTCAGCGGAACGGCATCTACTTCGTTGGGCAAGGTGGTAATCGGTACCGTGAAGGGCGATCTGCACGACATCGGCAAGAACCTTGTAGCCTCGATGCTTGAAGGCTGTGGCTTCGAGGTGGTCAACATCGGTATTGATGTCTCGGCCGACAAATTCATCGAGGAAGTGAAGAAGAACCATCCCGATATTCTGTGCATGTCGGCCCTGCTCACCACCACGATGGGTTATATGAAGGAAGTGATAGATGCCTTGGAGGCTGCCGGCATCCGCAATCAGGTGAAGGTCATGGTCGGGGGCGCGCCCGTCACCCAAGGCTTTGCCGACGAGATTGGTGCCGACGGCTATTCAGACAACGCCAACTCCGCCGTCACCGTCGCCAAGCAACTGCTCGGCAAACTGTAACGAATAACTTCGCTAAAGACGAGCCGTAATCTCGTTAAGCACGAGCCGTAAT
>CAMOWH010000102.1:0-7014 GCA_946628315.1 uncultured Prevotella sp. | reverse complement strand
AAAAGAGAGGCTTTTTGCCTCTCTTTTTTATTTTATTACCTGCACGATTTGCTCCAGCCAGTGCCGGTCTATGTCATCAAAGGTATTCAGCTCGCGGCTGTCAATGTCGAGCACTGCCACAACTTCGCGGGACGCATTGAAGAGGGGAACGACAATCTCGGAACGCGAGAAACTGCTACAGGCTATATGACCAGGAAACTCCTCGACATCAGGTACCACAATGGTTTCAGCCCGTTGCCATGCCGTGCCACAAACGCCACGGCCGAAAGGAATATGCATACACGCCACAGGCCCTTGGAACGGCCCCAAGCGCAGCTCATGACCTTTTACTATATAGAAACCCGTCCAGAAGAATCCCATCTCCTGATGGATAGCAGCACTGACGTTGGCCATGACTGAAACGGAATCGTCCTCACCAGCCACCAGCGATTCGATTTGCTGCTTCAACAGCTTGTATTTCTCTTCTTTCTCCATAAAAAGTATATTAATGCCTGCAAATTTACACATTTTGTTTGATAAAACACCGAAACAATTCCGAAAAGTTTCCGAAAGGTCTTCGGAAGGTTTCGGAATGCTTTTCCTGTTTCACATGGTATAATTATCTAAGTATAATTTTTTAAATCGTGGCATCTCCCCGTTTTGTTGGCGAGAGTGATCAAATGGTCGAGACCAGTTAAATGACAGCCAAGAAAGTGAGCCTACTATTTTGTGGGCTCACTTTTTTTTAGTAATTTTGCACCCAAAAATAAAAACGAAAGACAAAAATGGCAGAAAAGAAATTCAAGAGAACAACAGTGACCTCTGCCCTGCCCTATGCCAACGGCGGTGTGCACATCGGTCACCTGGCTGGCGTCTACGTACCAGCAGATATCTACGTTCGTTACCTGCGTCTGAAGAAAGAGGACGTACTGTTTATCGGTGGCTCTGACGAGCACGGTGTGCCCATCACCGTCCGTGCCCGCAAGGAGGGCATCACCCCACAGGACGTCGTAGACCGCTACCATAAGATGATCAAGGACTCGTTCCAAGAGTTCGGCATCTCATTCGATATCTATAGTCGCACCACCTCTGACGTGCACCATAAGTTTGCAGCCGAGTGGTTCCGCAAACTCTATGACGAGGGAAAGTTGGTAGAAGAAACCACCGAGCAGCTGTACGACGAGGAGGCCAAGCAATTCCTGGCAGACCGCTATGTGACGGGCGAGTGCCCCCACTGCCACAACGAGGGAGCCTATGGCGACCAGTGCGAGAAGTGCGGACGCGACCTCTCGCCCACGGAGTTGATCAATCCCAAGTCGACCATCAGCGGTTCGACACCCGTACTGAAGAAGACCAAGAACTGGTATCTGCCCCTGAACGAGTATCAGGAGTGGCTGAAGCAATGGATTCTGGAGGAGCACAAGGAGTGGCGTCCCAACGTATATGGCCAGTGTAAGTCGTGGTTAGACATGGACTTGCAGCCCCGTGCCATGACCCGCGACCTGGACTGGGGAATCCCTGTACCCGTGGAAGGTGCTGACGGAAAAGTGCTCTACGTTTGGTTTGACGCCCCCATCGGCTATGTGTCAAACACCAAGGAGTTGTGCGACCGCGAACCCGAGAAATGGGGCAAGTGGGAGCAGTGGTGGCAGGACGAGGACACCCGTCTGGTACACTTCATCGGCAAGGACAACATCGTGTTCCACTGCATCATCTTCCCCGTCATGATGAAGGCCCACGGCAAATACATCATGCCTGACAACGTACCCGCCAACGAGTTCCTGAACCTGGAGAACGACAAGATTTCCACCTCGCGCAACTGGGCTGTCTGGCTGCACGAATACTTAGTAGACTTGCCCGGCAAGCAGGACGTATTAAGATATGTGCTGACGGCCAACGCCCCTGAGACCAAGGACAACAACTTCACCTGGAAGGACTTTCAGGACCGCAACAACAACGAGCTGGTAGCCGTCTATGGCAACTTCGTCAACCGCGCCCTGCAATTGACCAAGAAGTATTGGAATGGTGTCGTTCCTGCTTGCGGAGAACTGCAAGAGGTTGACAAGCAGGCACTGGAGGAGTTCAAGGACGTGAAACAGAAAGTGGAAGCCCTGCTTGACCAGTTTAAGTTCCGCGATGCACAGTTCGAGGCCATGAACCTGGCCCGTATCGGCAACCGCTACATCACGGAGTGTGAGCCCTGGAAGGTTTGGAAGACCGACCAGAAGCGCTGCGAGACCATTCTGAACATCTGTTTGCAGCTGACGGCCAATCTGGCTATCGCTTTCGAGCCGTTCCTGCCATTCTCAAGCAAGAAACTGCGTGAGATGCTGAACATGGACACCTTCGAATGGGACCAGTTGGGTTCTACTGATTTGCTGAAGGCCGGTCACCAGCTGGGAGAGCCTTCTCTGCTGTTCGAGAAAATTGAAGACGACGTCATCCAGAAGCAGCTCGACAAGCTGGAAGCCACCAAAAAGGCCAATGAGGCAGCCCAGTACAAGGCTGCTCCCGTCAAGGATACCGTCAGTTTCGAGGATTTCGAGAAGCTGGACATCCGCGTGGGCCTCATCAAGGACTGCCAGAAGGTGAAGAAGTCGAAGAAACTGCTGCAGTTCACCATCGACGACGGAACAGGCACCGACCGTACCATCCTCAGCGGTATCGCAGCGTTCTATGAAGACCCTGCCGTACTCATCGGTAAGCGCATCCTCTTCGTAGCCAACTTTGCCCCCCGCCAGATGATGGGTATCGAAAGCCAGGGTATGATTCTTTCTGCTGTCGACTTTGACGAAAGCCTCAGCGTGGTCACCACAACGAAGGAC
This sequence comes from uncultured Prevotella sp., assembly GCA_946628315.1. Taxonomy (GTDB): domain Bacteria; phylum Bacteroidota; class Bacteroidia; order Bacteroidales; family Bacteroidaceae; genus Prevotella. The sequence goes on along the minus strand of CAMOWH010000102.1, from coordinate 4,210 downwards.
GTGAAGCCCGGCAGCCAGGTTGGATAGTTCTTTGACCAAGGTTAAAGCGTTCATAGTTCATTGTTTATAGTTTATGACTGTTTCTCCAAAAGAAGGCATCACAGATGCCAGGCAATTAGGTCTGCCCAAGTACACCATCTTAGGCATTCAACACCTGTTTGCCATGTTCGGTGCTACCATCTTGGTGCCCGTACTTACAGGGCTTTCCGTATCGTCAACCCTGTTGTTTGCCGGTATCGGAACCTTAGTATTCCATTGTATCACCAAGTTCAAGGTGCCGGCATTCCTCGGCTCTTCTTTTGCTTTCATTGGAGGATATCTCTCGGTAAAGACTTTGGGAGTAGAACAGGGAATGACCGAGACACTGGCCTTGGACTATGCCTGCATCGGTGTATGTTTTGCCGGACTCTGCTATTTCATCATAGCCGGCCTTATCAAGGCTTTCGGCATAGACAAAATCATGCACTTCTTCCCTCCGGTAGTGACGGGACCCATGATTATTGCCATCGGCCTTGTGCTTTCGGGCAGTGCCATACAGAACTGCACTACCAATTGGACTTTGGCTCTTGTTGCCATCCTGACGGTCATCTGTTCCAGTGTGTGGGGTAAAGGCATCATCAAGATTATCCCCATCTTGCTGGGCGTCATGACGAGCTATATCCTTGCTGCCGTGACAGGCGAAGTAGATTTCGCAGCATTAGACGAAGCCGCATGGATAGGACTGCCTGTCAGCAGAGAACGAACGGCACTGGCTGTCCTCGACAACACGGACACTACCTTCCTCTTCTCTTCCATCATTGCCATCATGCCTATTGCCATTGCCACCATCATGGAGCACATTGGCGATATGTGTGCCATCTCGTCGACCGTCGGCAAGGACTTTCTGAAAGACCCCGGCCTGCACCGCACACTCATGGGAGACGGTCTTGCCACATCACTGGCTTCCCTTTTCGGTGCTCCTGCCAACACGACATACGGCGAGAATACGGGTGTGCTGAACCTTACCAAGGTCTACGACCCTGCCGTCATCCGCTTGGCAGCCATCATTGCCGTACTGCTTTCATTCTGCCCTAAGTTTGCCTGCCTCATCGGTCTGATGCCTGCAGCGACTATCGGTGGTGTGAGCCTCATCCTCTACGGCATGATATCTGCTGTGGGTGTACGCAATCTGGTAGAGGCCGGCGTAGATTTCAGCTCGTCACGCAATGTGTTTGTGGCAGCTCTGATTCTGGTGATTGCCATTGGCGTGAAATACGGTGCCGAAGACAATGTGAGCATCGGCCCCATTCACTTCTCCGGACTGGCATTGTCTGCCCTCATAGGTATTGTGCTGAACGCCATCCTCCCCGGCAAGTTAGGCATGAAGGTCAAGAGCGTCCACGGCAAAGACAAGCCCCACGAGTAACCGAAGGGTTTATGACCTGCCGAAAAGCCATTTCTTGAAGAACGGACTTACACGCAGGATATTGGACGTAATGATGCTAAAGCCGATGACTATCAAAGCTATGAAAAAGGACAATGTAGTGTCAATGGCAAAATTATGCCTGTATTGGCTAAAGAACGAACCCAGCGTAGGCAAATTGGGCAAGAACAGATAGTGAATCAGATAGATGTCCAATGTTCTGCGTCCTATGTATTGTAAACTCTTGCCTACCACCGTACGTTGCGTAAAGTATTGGTGATAATGGCGGAAGTACATAAATACCAGAGTCAACAAAATAAAACGTGCCAGCGTCAGCGGAATGATAGCCCACTCTAATCTCAACGTGTGCCACTTCAGCGAGTCCAGCGCAGCGAAAATCACTAAGACGACAATGACAGGATAAAACCACTTTGAATCCATCACCTGCTGTGCCTGTTCCCAATAACGTCTGACAATGTTGCCATAGAGGAAAAACGGGAAATACATGAATAGCTGACTCAAACTAGAATAGTTCATAAACTCATTCGGCGCCTTTCTCCATCCAAAAGCCCAGTCAAAATACTTGGGCTGATAACATGTCTCATAGACACAAAGAGAGACAACAAACAATACTGCCATTGGAATCCACTGGGGCATCTTGGGTAACACCTTCTGCAACCATGCTTCCAGAAAGCAGAACAGATAGTAGACCACGAACATATAAAGCAATACTATAGTGAACCAGTACCCGCCTTTTAATGGTTGTGAGAGCCAATCCATCACCGTGGTTTCAAAATCGGTTGTTCCTAAAACAGCAGCCCCAAAAAGGAAAAAAACAATTGTAGGGATGGTCTGTACCCTCACTTTTTTTGACAAAAGAGTTCCTAACGTCTTACCATTCCATAACAAGCCAGCCTTATAGGCCAGAAAACCACTGACAAAGAAGAACAGCGGCATACGGAACATCACCAAGAACTGCATCGATGCCGACACCTTGCCACTCATTCCAAAGCCCAAACCCAGCACATGATTAGCAACAACCATAATCATGGTGAATCCCCTAAGGGCGTCCAACCACTCCAGACGGGGTTTCTTCACGGGAAGCATATTAGTAGCCATATACATATATTTTTGCTGCAAAGATACGAAATAATTCACAATCCACCATTCTCTATTCACAATTATTTTGTATCTTTGCAGCGCACTATGAGGGAGCGCCGGCAATATTTAGTCCAATAGAAGCAGAAAAAGTTAATAAATCCGGGTATCAGGAATGGCAGAGAATCTGAAGGAGAAAACAGCGAGGGGCCTATTTTGGGGTGGGGTGAGCAACGGGCTGCAGCAGTTGCTCAACCTTGTTTTTGGCATCTTCCTGGCCCGCCTGTTGTCGCAGTCCGACTACGGCATGGTGGGTATGCTAACCGTCTTCTCTGCGTTGGCAGGATCACTGCAAGAAGGTGGATTCATCTCTGCGCTGAACCGGAAAAAAGACATCTCACACAAAGACTATAATGCCGTCTTCTGGACCAACACCATCATAGGACTGCTGATGTACGCCATCTTGTTCTTTTGCGCACCGCTGATTGCCCGCTTCTATGGCATCCCTGAGTTGGAACCTTTAGCACGATTCATCTTCATCGGACTGTTCATCTCGACACTCGGCATTGTACCAGGCGCCATCATCTATCGGAATATGATGGTGAAGCAGCAGGCCATCACCTCCTTTGTAGCTCTAACCACCTCGGGCATAATAGGTGTTATTCTGGCTGCTAACGGCTTTGCCTATTGGGGCATCGCCATCCAGACCATTCTTTATACAGCCATCGTACAGTCGATGCGGTTCTATTTCACGGGATGGCATCCTACCCTGCCTGTCGACTTCAGCCCTATTAAGGAGATGATAGGCTTCAGCAGCAAACTCATTGTCACCAACATCTTCAATATCATCAACGGCAACATCTTCCCCATGCTGTTAGGTAAACTCTACACCCCCCATGAGGTAGGTAACTTTACACAAGCCAACAAGTGGAACAACATGGGCAGTTCGTTTGTCAACAGCATGGTTGGAGGCATTGCCCAGCCTGTTTTTGCCAAGACAGACGGTGACCCAGTGCGACAGAAACGTGTCTTCCGCAAACTCCTCCGCTTCACAGCCTTCGCCGCCTTCCCCGCCATGCTCGGTCTGGCTTTGGTATCCAAAGAGTTTATCGTCATTCTGCTGACAGACAAATGGCTCGAAAGTGCCGTTATGATGCAGGTGCTGTGCATTGGAGGTGCCTTTGCACCTATTTCCGGACTTTTCAGCAACCTCATCATCACCCGAGGCCATTCTGCCACTTACATGTGGTGCTCCATCGTCCTCTGTCTCGTTCAACTTGCCGCAGCTTTCCTGACTGCCCCATACGGCATTCATGCCATGATAGTCCTCAACGTTGCCATCAGCATCGGATGGATTCTCGTCTGGCACTATTTCGCCCATAACGAAATCAACATCCATCTATGGGAGGTCGCCAAGGACATTGCTCCATATTTCCTCCTGTCAGTTACCTTTGTCATCACAGCCTACTGGCTGACAAAGGAAATCGGGAATCTTTATCTCAGCCTCGCAGCTAAAGTCGCTATCGTCAGCATTCTCTATTGTCTAAGCCTTTGGCTGCTGAACTCCACTATCTTCAAGGAATTTATTACATTCATTAAGACCAAGAAAATCACTTGACAACCTCTTTCTTTTTCGATTAGCTATTCGCGTCCGATGCGCACTATCTCACCTCCTTCCTCGCCGTATCAAAACACGGCCAACTGTCGCAT
>CAMOWH010000101.1:0-7234 GCA_946628315.1 uncultured Prevotella sp. | reverse complement strand
GGATTGCACGACGTTTCCAGGAACGACAGACCGCATGTGAGTATGAAGTAGGCTATGAGGAACGGATAGTACATACCCGTCCATGAGGCAGGGAGGAATAGCAGTGCACCTGTTGCGTAGAGTCCCAGTCCCATCAGAACGCCGGCCTTGTACGAATATTTGCGTATGAACATGGCCGCAGGAAAGGCCATGGCAAAATAGCCTCCGTAGAAGGCAACCTGTACCAGTGCACCGTCCGTGACACTCATACGAAATATCTTTGAGAATGCTTTCACCATCGGGTTGGTAATATCGTTGGCAAAGCCCCACAGGGCAAAGCACGAAGTGATGAGAATGAAGGGCACCAGATAGCTGACGCCGTCCTTCGACAGAATGGGTTGGTTGTTCTTCTGCATGACTTGTTCAGGTAGTGTTGTTTTTAAGTTTGGCTGCAAAGTTAGTGGAAATCAGCCGAAAATCAAAATAAAAATGGTATTTATTTTTCGTATATCTTAAAGAATGTTAGTTATGAGGACACTCATTAAACCCATTCGTCCTTTTAGCGTTAAAAGTAAAAAAGAGTATAACTCAAAAACATATATATAATGAAAAGACTTTTTTTAATGGCTGCTGTGCTGACTACGGCAGTAACTGCCAGTGCTCAGTATCCTGATTTGACTGGCGAGGCCAAGCGTTACATTGAGGGCCAGAAGAAACAGTGGCAGGCTCACAGCGACTCTGCGTGGGCTGTAGCATTCCCTATTGTAGTAGAAGAGGCTAAGGCTGGTCGTCCTTACGTACCCTGGGCCAGTATGCCCTACGACCTGCGTCAGGCTAAGATTCCCGCATTCCCAGGAGCTGAAGGTGGTGGTATGTACACCTTTGGCGGACGTGGCGGCAAGGTGCTGACGGTGACGACACTGGCCGACGACGGTCCTGGCTCGTTCCGATGGGCCTGTGAGCAGGGCGGTGCACGCATCGTGGTGTTCAACGTGTCGGGTATTATCCGGCTGAAGTCGCCTATCTATGTGCGTGCTCCTTATATTACCATTGCCGGTCAGACGGCTCCCGGCGACGGTGTCATCATTGCGGGTGAGTCGTTCCAGGTGGATACGCACGACGTGATTGTGCGCCACATGCGCTTCCGTCGCGGTGAGACACAGGTAACCTATCGTGAGGACTCTTTCGGTGGTAACCCTGTCGGTAATATCATGATTGACCACTGCTCCTGCGAGTGGGGACTGGATGAAAACATCTCTTTCTATCGCCATATGTTCGACCTGAACGACGGCAAGGCCAAGCGCAAGACTCCTACGGTCAATGTGACCATTCAGAACACGATTTCTGCCAAGGCACTGGACACATGGAACCATGCGTTCGGCTCAACGATTGGCGGTGAGAACACTACTTTTATGCGCAACCTCTGGGCTGACAATACAGGCCGTAACCCCAGTGTAGGTTGGGCTGGTGTCTTCAACTTCATCAATAATGTGGTCTACAACTGGGTGCACCGTACAGCCGACGGCGGCGAGTTCCGTTCGATGTTCAACTTCATCAACAACTACTACAAGCCGGGGCCTCTCACTCCGAAGGATGAGGCAGTAGGACACCGTATCATCAAGGCCGAGAGCCGTTCCGAGGGCCTGTTCCCCTTCAAGCAGTTTGGCCGTGTCTATGCCCACGGTAACATCATGGAGGGCTATCCTGAGATTACCAAGGACAACTGGAAGGGTGGCGTACAGACTGCCGATAAGGACGGTGAGATGGACGAGACCGAACTGACGCTCATGCGCTCCGACGAGCCCTTCACCAGACCTTTCCTTACCATCATGGACACTCGTAACGCCTACCAGTGGGTGCTGAACAACGTCGGTGCTACCATCCCCTGCCGCGACATTGTCGACCAGCGCATCTGCGAGGAAGTACGCACAGGCAAGGCTTATTATGTAGAAGACTATGAGAAGAAAGTCAAGGACAACCCCTATGGCGATATGTGGGGATTGAGCAAGAAGTCGATGAACGAAGAGGGACTTTTCAAGTATCGCCGTCTGCCTAAGGACAGCTACAAGGATGGCATCATCACCGACCCCCGGCAGATGGGCGGCTATCCCGAATATCGTACCTGGAAGCCTTGGAAGGACGCTGACGGAGACGGAATGCCTAACTTCTGGGAGGTTGAGAACGGTCTTGACCCCAATGATCCCAGCGATGCCAACAAGGACTGCACAGGTGATGGCTATACCAACATCGAGAAGTATATCAACGACATTCCTACCAATGTCAAGGTGGACTGGACAGACCTCAAGAACAACCACGACACGCTGGTGAAACGTCTCAACTAAAAGTTTACAACTATGAAGAAGGTTCTGTTTGCAGCAATCGTATCACTGTTTTCCCTAACAGCCAGTGCACAACTGGTGGCGCTAAACGACGAAGGGCGCGACTCTGCCTACGTGGAGACCATCAAGGGACGTGCTCAGAAAATTGTCGATGGTCTTCAGCTTACTGGCCAGAAACAAGCTCGTAATGTACGTAACATCATTGCCAACCGTTACTTCCTGCTGAACGACATCCATGCGAAATACGACAAGACACAGCAGGATGCCCTTCAGGCAGAACTCTATCGTCACCATTTTGAACTACAGTCTGCACTGGCAGTATATCTGACAGACGAGCAGATTGATGCCGTGAAGGATGGTATGACCTACGGACGACTGAAGCGTGACTACAATGCACAACTGGACATGATACCCTCGCTGAGCGACTATGAGAAACAGCAGGTGCTCATCTGGCTGCGCGAGGCGCGTGAATATGCCATGGATGCAGCAGACTCCAAGGGGAAGCATTTCTGGTTCGACAAATATCGCGGGCGCACCAACAACTGGTTGTCTTCTCGCGGCTATGACCTGAAGAAGGAGCGCGAGCAATGGCAGAAACGAATCATGAAGAAGTAGATAAGTAAAAAGGTAAAAAGCATGACATACAACATTCTTAATCAGGTAAAAAGTATGGTAAGAAGGTTTTTGCCTTTTTACCTTTTTACTTTTTTACCGTTAGCCGTCTGTGCCCAAGAGGTGCCGATGGACTATTCCTATTGTGGCTATCATCGCTCAGAACAGCCCATCCCCTCGGCAAAAGTCATGGTCTATGTCCAGCCTGTGGCAGGCGACAATGCACAACAGATTCAGGCTGCTATCGACTATGTCAGCCGTCAGAAAGCTGACAAACTGACGGGCCTACGGGGAGCAGTGTTGTTGTCGGAGGGTACTTTCCATCTTAGCGAGCCACTGCGCATTCGTACCAGTGGCGTGGTGCTGCGTGGCAGTGGACGCGACAAAACCATTCTCAAGAAGCAAGGCTATGACCGTGGTGCCGTGGTATATATAGAGGGTACGCACGATATGGTCACGAAAGATACGCTCGATGTGGTGGCCGATGTCACTCCCGGCTCCTTAACCCTCAAGGTGGCCCACAGTCCCAAGCTTGCAACTAATAGCCGTATCACCATTTGGCGCCCTTCGACACAACAGTGGATTGACCATCTCGGATGTGCATCCTTTGGTGGTGGCAAACGTATGGGTTATTGGGCTTGGCATCCTGGCGATTTGGATATTCGGTGGAATCGTAAGATTTTGGCTGTTGATGGCTCAACGGTAACGCTGGATGCACCCATCACCAGCAGTATTGAGGCCCGGTGGGGTGGTGCCAAGGTCATCGTCTACGAGCATCCGGGACTTGTGAGCGAGTGTGGCGTGGAGAACCTGTCGCTGGAGTCTGACTATGACCATGCTCTGCCCAAGGACGAGAACCATTGCTGGGATGGTGTCTATGTGGCTGATGCTGAGAACTGCTGGGTGCGAATGGTTAACTTCCGTCATTTTGCCGGTTCGGCAGTGGTCATCCAGAAGTCGGCTCAGCAAGTGACCGTTGAGGATTGCCAGTCTCTCCAGCCTATATCAGAGGTGGGTGGGTTTCGTCGTCGTACATTCCTGACTTTTGGCGAGAAGACACTGTTCCAGCGCTGCTATTCCGAGCATGGCATCAATGACTTTGCCGTCGGCTTTACGGCACCGGGGCCCAATGCTTTCGTGCAGTGCGACAGCTATGAGTCGTTAGGTCCCAGCGGAGCAATCTCTTCATGGGCACCGGGTATCTTGTTTGACGTGGTCAACATTGACGGCAACGATATTGTCTTCAAGAACTGGGAACTGGAGAAGTTCGGTGCCGGGTGGAGTACGGCAAACAGCACCATGTGGCAGTCAACGGCCTCGGGCCTGTTCTGCTATTCACCTGATACCTTGAACCGCAACTATTCGCGTGGCTGTTGGGGACAAGTCATGGGCAATGGCGAGTACACTGAGATGAATGAGCACGTTCGGCCTTATTCTCTGTTTGCTTCACAATTGGAGAAACGACTGGGCAGGGATGTTTCCCTTCAGTGTCGGGTACTGGAGCGCAATACCAATGCATCGTCTTCGCCCACCATTGAGGAGGCCATGAAGATGGCTGAGGAAGCACTGAAACCACGAATCACGCTCCGGCAGTGGATTGATTCCGCAGTCTTTACTGCCGATGTGACTGCTGGCAAACTGAAGCCATTTGAGTATAAGCCTATTTTGTCGCGCGACTTCCGTGCCCATCACTATGCCGTTGTGAATGGTTGGCTTGCCAAAGACAATGTCGTACTCGTAGGCGGCAAACACCAGACTCCGTGGTGGAATGGCCGTACCACCGATGCTGCAATGGCCAAGGCCAAATACGCCCTGACTCGCTTTGTCCCTGGGCAGGAGTGCTGGGGCGGTACGGATCGTGTGGACTCTGTGATTGCAGAGATGCGGCGTTCACACACCCTGCTGTTCAGCCAGAACTACGGACTGTGGACAGACCGGCGACGCGACGACCATGAGCGTATACGTCGTAAGAATGGCGACGCGTGGGCACCCTTCTATGAACAACCTTTTGCCCGCACGGGTGGTCAGGAACTGGCCTGGGACGGCATGACCCGATACGACCTGACACAACTTAACAAATGGTACTTTTGGCGCTTGCAGCAGTTTGCCAAAAAGACAGAAACCATAGGTATGCTGCTCAAGAACCAGCATTATTTTCAGCACAATATCCTTGAGGCCGGTGCCCATTGGGTTGACTGTCCCTGGCGTACAGCCAACAACGTGAATGGCACACCCTTTCTTGAGCCAGTCAATTTCACCGGCGACAAGCGTATCTTTACAGCAACCCTGTTCTACGACGTAGAGAATCCCGTCTTGCGCCAATTGCACCGACAATACATTCGCCAGTCTTTGGATGCCTTCAAGGGACAGCCTAATGTCATTCACTCTATCGGCGAAGAGTTTACCGGACCTCTGGCCTTTGTGCAATTCTGGTTGGATGTCATTGCTGAATGGGAGCAGGAGAATGGGAAGGTACTGGTCGATTTAGCCGTGAACAAGGATGTTCAAGATGCCATTCTGAAAGACCCCATACGCTCTAAAGTTGTCGACATCATCGACATAGAGCAGTGGTTCTATCATAACAAGGGCGAGTATGCTCCTCCTGGAGGTGTCAACATGGCCCAGCGTCAGTATATGCGCAAGATTCGTACCGGTGGTGCCCGTTTCGAGGATGTCTACCGCGCAGTCAGTGAGTATCGCACGCAATATCCAGGCAAAGCAGTCATCTATTCGGCCCAGAAACATCCGGAGATGTGTTGGGCTTCCTTGATGGCGGGAGGATCGTGCGCCGCCATACCTGTCAGCGACCAAACGTTCTTGTATGAACTGTTACAGATGTTACCATGTACGTCCGAAGACGGAACCTATCTGCTGAAGGGACCTTCCGGCTGGCTGGTCTATCGCGATGCTGCTACATGGTCAGTCGACCTTGGTCAAGAGAAATACATCTTGTACTCCATCGAAAGCAAGACAGGTGCTATATCCCGTGTAAGGGATGTGACAGGACTACTTACCTTGCCGGACAAGGGGCTCTTTTGGATACATAAAAAATAAATAAAAATAGGGAAAACCGTTTTTTTCTGGTTTTCCCTATTTTTTAACGATTTTTATATCTGCTGTTTTTTTTATTTTCCTTATCTTTGCAGCAGAAAACAAACTACTATTACTTCAAAAACTAATCGTTATGGCAACTAATAACCTGAAAGACCGTACACAGCGGTTGGTAGCAGAATTCTGCAACGGCAACGACCAAGCCTTTGCCGAACTATACGACATGTACGTCCAGATGCTATACAACTATGGTCTGAAACTGACCACCGACCAGGAACTGCTGAAAGACTGCATACACGATATCTTCGTCCGGGTCTACAGCAAGCGCAACGAGCATAACGCCATCAACAACCTCTGCTCCTATCTGCTCATATCCTTAAAGAACCGCCTGCTTGATGAATTTCGTCGTCATGCATTCTCCACACCCAACGAAGTAGAAGAGTATGAGTATCGTCGCTCTGCCGATGACGTTGAACGAGAATACATTGCCCTTGAGGCCGAACAAAAGAACGTGGCCAAAGTTGCTCATCTGATGAAGAATCTGACCCGTCGTCAGCGTCAGGCAATCACATTATATTATCTGGAGGAGCGTAAATATGAAGAAATCTGTGTCATTATGAACATGAACTATCACTCAGTCCGAAACCTCATGCATCGTGGTATGTTGAAACTGAGGGAGGCAGCTGTTTAATGTTTATGGATTGATGACAAACTATTTAGTGCTTCGTCTTTTTTAAGAAATAACGAAGCACGTGAAAAGAGCTATTTACACCAAAGTCGAACAATTCCTGCGTGACGATGAATTTATCCGTTACGTCATGGATTGTGAACCAGACAAAGACTCTTATTGGGCCACCTATTTGACCGCTACCCCCGCCGTCCGTGCAGCCTATCTGAAAGCCTACGACATCTTGATGCATCTGGACGATTGCGACCTGCTGACCCCAGAAGAGGCCACCACCCTCAAGCAGCGCGTCATGCACACCCTTCGTACTATTGCCAACTGACACTTTCTCCCAAAAGGGAAGAAATCTTCAAAAGTAAAAAACTTGTTTTACTATCATTTACATGATAAAGATGAAGCAGCAGGTACTGTGTACAAAGCCTCCCTGCCCTTTCTGAAAGCGGATGAATGTGAGCTCATGGAATTACACTCTATTTCATAATCCGCTGTAGTATCACTTTCCGCTCAAAAAGGTCACCTGAAGGTCACTGAAAAAGAAAAAGCACTTGCGAGAAATTCGTAAGTGCTT
>CAMOWH010000100.1:0-7261 GCA_946628315.1 uncultured Prevotella sp. | reverse complement strand
GCGCTGCAGCTCGTCCGCCGTCAGCACCGTGCGGCCCCACGCCAGCCGGTTCATGTACCACACGCCCGTCCCGCGTATGTCCTCGGTCCACAGCGTGCGGCTGAAGCGGACATCGGCCAGCAGGCGTGCCAGCCGCTGCGACGCCCACCGGATGTGTGCGGCCGGCAGCGTGTTGGACCCGAGCAGTATCATAACCTCTGACATATCGGTGGCTTACGTTAGATTTTGTTCTTCTCCTTCAGTATGCCGTGGCGGTAGGCGTACAGCAGCTCCCTGAGGTCGGCTATCTGTGAGCGCAGTTCAGCCCCCTTGTCCGTGTCGGCCACCAGCATACGGTGAGCCGACAGCTCCACCAACTGCGTGGTTGACTTGATGTCCAGCCCGCGCTGTATGGCATCCTGCGCACTCATGAACGGCTCGTGCTGAACCAGCTGGAATCCGCGCGAGTGGTAGACCAGCGTGTAGCCCGCAATGCCCGTCTCCTTGTGGTATGCCTCCGAGAAACCGCCGTCTATCACCATCAGCTTGCCGTTGGCCTTGATGGGGTTCTCGCCCTTCGACGCATGAATGGGTACGTGGCCGTTGATGATGTGCCGGTTCTCACCCTTCACGCCGAATGCGTCCAGTATGCGGTCGCAGACAGCCTCGCTGTCGCGCAGCTGGAAGTAGTAGCCCTTCTCCTCTTTGTATGTACTCTTGTCGGTCAGGAAGTATCGCTCGAAGGTCGCCATCTTGGACTTGTCGAACAGCGGCGAGTCCTTGCCGCACCACAGGTACAGGAAGTAGTCGCGTGCCCACAGCCGCAGCTCGCGGTCCGTGTCGTTCTCGAACGCCGCCCGAACCGTCATGCCGATGTTGTGCATCAACTCGTGCCCGCTGTATCGCTCGCCCTTATACAGCTCCACCTCCTTCAGGCTGCCGTCCTCGTTCAGCGGACACGACGCGTGGAACAGCAGGTTTTGGTTGCAGACGTTATACATACAGCCGTGCGACAGCAGCATCTTGACGTGCTTCTGCAGCTTCTCGCACACGCGGAACGAGTGGTGCAGTTTCTCCATCAGTGCGTGCTCCTCGGCCGTCAGCTCGTCCGGGTGTTGCGGGTCGATGGTCGGGAAGTGGCACGACGTCATCTCGTATTCCTTGCCGTCAATGGTACACACCCCGCGCTCGTAGTCTATATGCTCCAGCAGGCAGCGGTCCTCCATCTGCCACTCGGGGCGGCGGTGGAAAATCAGCGTCTCCTTCTTGAACTGTATGACGCTGATGGCCTTGTGCATCTGCGCCGTCAGCCGCATGGTCTTCTCGTCCAGCGAGTTGCCCGTCAGCAGCCGTGGCATGAACTCCTCGCACGGGTCGTCGCCGTAGGTCTCCATGGCAAATGTCGCCAGCGGCACCAGATTGATGCCGTAGCCTTCTTCCAGCGTTGCCAGGTTGGCATAGCGCAGCGACAGACGCAGCACGTTGCAGATGCACGCATTGTTGCCCGCCGCAGCACCCATCCACAGCATGTCGTGGTTGCCCCACTGGATGTCCCACGAGTGGTACTGGCGCAGGGTGTCCAGAATGATGTGGGCCCCGGGGCCGCGGTCGTAGATGTCGCCCAGAATGTGCAGCTGGTCGATGGCCAGCCGCTGGATGACATTGCACAGCGCAATGATGAAGTCGTCAGCCCGACCTGTCGAGATGATGGAGTCAACAATCACCGACACGTACGCCGCCTTGTCAATATCGTCCGTACGCTCGTGCAGCAGTTCCTCGATGATGTACGCGAACTCCTCGGGCAGCGACTTGCGCACCTTCGACCGCGTATACTTTGACGACACGTCACGACACACCGCCACCAGACGGTGAATGGTGATGTGATACCAGTCGTCAATGTCCTCGTCCGCAGCCTTGATTAGCTCCAGTTTCTCCTCAGGGTAGTATATCAGGGTACACAACTCGCTGCGCTCGGCCTCGCGGATGTCGCCCTTGAAGAGTTCGCTCACCTTGCGCCGGATGTTGCCCGACGCATTCTTCAGCACGTGCTGGAACGCCTGGCTCTCACCATGCAGGTCGGCCAGAAAGTGCTCCGTACCCTTCGGCAGGTTCAGGATGGCCTCCAGGTTGATAATCTCCGTCGCAGCCGAAGCTATTGTTGGAAACGATGTCGAAAGCAGCTGCAGGTAGTGCATGTCGCGGTTCATCTGCTTCATAGTAGTATATTTATAATGTATATGTAGTTTGTTCTTATATCTTCAGGTGGTTTTCTATTTGCCGTCTCATCTTGCGCGTCTGCCGGCCGTCCGTAGGAGTCACGGGCATGAAGCCTTCGGTCAGCCCCGTCAGGTCGGCAGCCACTTGCATCAGCCGCGAAACCATTTTCCACAGCCTTCTTTCCTTCAGCTCCTCGGCCAGCTCCTCTTCGTCGCAGCCATGCTCGCGCAACTCGCGGTTCAGTTCTATGACGTGCTTGATGCTCAGCTCGCGGGCTGTGTCCCACTTCCTCAACATCCTGAAGGTTGCCAGCAGTCGTTCGTTCTCAGTCGCAAACTCGTTGCCGATGGATTGCTGGATGCTCTTCGTCTCGGCATAGTGCTCGGGCAGGAAGTAGTCAATGTGCTCGTAGTCAATGTCGGGAGCTTCCAGTCCTAATATGCGTATGCCCCGCTGCAACGTGTCTGTGATTTGCTCCTGATGGCCATAGCAGAGCAGCTGCCGCCAGTCGTCGGCCGAGAGGGGAGAGACGGCTACCTCCTCCGGTATCCAGCGCCGGTCGCCGGTCGTGCCTGCAATAATCACAGCCAGCAGCACACGCCGCGTCTCCGCGCTCATCCGTTCCAGCGTATTAGAGTCCAGCACCTTCTGATAGACTTTGAAGGTCTCCCGGGCCATGTCTCTGGCCGTGATGCTGCTGGTGACCACGGCATTGCGGATGATGACCGTCCGCGGATTCCACTTCAGCTGGTTCAGACATTCCTGTTCCATGCGACCTTGTATGATGACCGCATAAGCCTTCTCTATGATGTTGCGCTGGTAGAGCAGCTGCTTGGGCAGCTTCTCTTTCCAGTATCCCTCCTCCTTGATCCACGGCTCCAGTTGGCCGTGTGGTGTCACTACCAGGCGCGAACCCTGTCTGAGAGCCAAGTTCACAATGCTCCTCGACGAGTTTCGCCAGCAGCCATGCAGGTGCAGTATGTCATTGTGTCCGCCCCGCAGCAGAGTCTTGGCTTGCTCTGTCTCAGTCGCAATATAGTTCTCGGCTTCCTTTCCCATGCTGTCAGTCAGCAGCTTGACATGCTGGCTGATCATGGTGTCTTTGTCGTCGTAGTAGTGCAGAATCCGCATGGTGTCCTTATTAAGTGAAATGGAAATCAGAGCCACGTTCTCAATCGGAGTGCCAACAGCTGGCCACCCCTGATGTCTTGGTCAAAATATTGGAGGGCATCGAAAGCCTTCTCTTTTCTAACGGCAAAGGCATCGTACAGTCCCCGATGTAGCTTCAGACATCGTCCTTGGTGTCCGCGGCCAGACCGGCGCTCGGCTTTCAGTACCTGTGCCTGCAAGTCTGTCAGACTGGTGGCAACCACGTGCGTCACCTGCTTCTTCTTACTGGTGTAGACCATTGATGCCTCTCCGTCAGCCAGCCCCGTCAGCCACTCCAGCGAAACCGGGGGACGGCTGATGTCACCGAACACCAGATACTGGCCTTTGGCTGCTTTGATGCCAATGCTCAAGGCCAGCCTCATCCTGCTGGGATTGGGAACCACTGACTTGGGCAGAAACGTCGTGTAGAGGTTGCTGTGCTCCAACAGCAGGCGCTGCAGCACGTCAGGGGTGTCATCCGATGACATATCATCCACCACAATCACCTGGGCTCCTGCTTCTTGGGCAGTGCTGAGGAACGTCGGCAGATTTTCTTCCAGGGTTTCCGCCTCGTTGTGTACAACAATAATGACAGATATAGACGCAGTCTCTTTTTCCATAGTGTTATAGTTCTTCGCTCATGTAGCCCTGGGGCAGGCGGCGGCAGTTATACTGCGAGGCCATGATTTCACCATAGGCCCCGGCAGAGCGTATAGCCAGCAAGTCGCCTCGGTGACAGCGGTTCAGGTCCGTCTGCTTGGCAAAGACGTCTGTCGATTCGCAGATGGGACCCACCACATCGTATGTCTCTTTCGGTTCCTCGCTGGTGATGTTTTCAATCTTGTGATAAGCCTGGTAGAGTGCCGGGCGTATGAGGTCTGTGAATCCCGCATCCACGATGCAGAAGCGCTTCACAGCCCCCTCCTTTATATATAAGGTACGTGTAATCAGACTTCCGCACTGTCCCACCACAGATCGTCCCAGCTCAAAGTGCAGGGTCTGGCCCGTGCGCAGCTTCAGCTTCTTGGCATAGGTGTTGAAATAGTCGTGGAAATCGGGGACGGGCACACGGTTGGGGTGCTGGTAGTCAATGCCCAGTCCGCCACCCACATTGATGTGCTCGACACTGATGCGGTGACGCTCCAACTGCTGTTGCAACTCGTTGACACGATTGCAGAGGGCTTCAAAGTCACCCATGTCCAGTATCTGGCTGCCTATGTGGAAGTGCAGTCCCACCACTTTGACATTGGTCATGTGGCTGGCTTCCTCTATGACCTTCAGCATGTCGCCCATGTCGATACCGAACTTGTTCTCTGCCAGTCCCGTGGTGATGTTGGCGTGCGTGTGGGCTCCCACGTTGGGGTTCAGCCTGAAGGCCACACGGGCGGTCTTGCCCTTCTGTGCAGCCAGCTGGTTGATAATCTCCAGCTCGGGAATACTCTCCACGTTGAAGCAGAAGATGTCGTTGTCCAGTCCGAGATTGATTTCCCAGTCGGCCTTTCCGACACCGGCATACACAATCTTATTGCTGGGGAAACCTGCCCGCAAGGCAGCTTCTATCTCGCCGCCGCTGACGCAGTCTGCTCCCAACCCGGCCTCACGGATGATGCGCAGCACTTTCGGATTGGCATTGGCCTTGACGGCATAGTGTACGCAGAATCCCTCGTGCTTCCTGGCTTCGTCATTAATAACCCGTAACGTGTTGCGCAGCAACTCCGTATCATAGTAGTAGAACGGTGTCTGTATACGCTCCAGCTTGTCTGTTGGGAATATACCTTTCATAGATGTCTAGTGTGTGTTGTGTGTAGGGTTATTTGTTGAACAGGGTATCGCTGAGCGACTGCAGCGCACGCTTCTTGTCTTCTTCACGAATCAGGAACGAGATGTTGTAGTTCGAACCGCCATAGCTGATCATGCGCACAGGAATATTCTTCAAGGCATCCATGACCAAGGTCTCGAAACCGATGTTCGACCAGTCCAGATCGCCCACTACGCAGATGATGCACATGCCTGTGTCAACGGTAACGGTTCCGTACTTCTTCAACTCATCCACAATCTCACCCAGGTGTGCCGAGTTGTCAATGGACATTGATACACCAACCTCTGACGTGCACACCATGTCGATAGGCGTCTGGTACGACTCGAAGATTTCAAATACCTTGCGCAGGAATCCTGTAGCCAGCAACATACGGCTCGACTTGATCTTGATGGCGATGATGTTGTCCTTGGCTGCTACAGCCTTGATCTTGCCGTACTCTGTGGAGTTGCTGATGGTGGTTCCTTCAGCCTCAGGCTCCATGGTGTTCAGCAGACGCACGGGAATGCCGGCATACTTGGCAGGCTGTACGCACGTGGGGTGCAGAATCTTGGCACCGAAATAGGCCAGCTCGGCAGCTTCCTCAAAGTGCAGCTGATGCACGGGCTGTGTCTTGTCCACTACGCGTGGGTCGTTATTGTGCATACCGTCGATATCCGTCCAAATCAGGATTTCTTCAGCGTCTATGGCTGCTCCGATAAGCGAAGCGGTGTAGTCTGAACCTCCGCGTTGCAGGTTGTCCACCTCACCGTAGGCATTGCGACAGATGAATCCCTGGGTGATATAGACCTGCTGGCCTTCCTGTTTCTTCATGATGTCTCCAAGCTTCTCCTTGATGTAGACAGGGTCTGGTTCAGAGTTCTTGTCTGTGCGCATGAAGTCGAGGGCGTTCAGCAGTACGGCCTTGATGCCCTGCTCCTGCATGTAGTTGACGACCATGTTCGTAGACATCAGCTCACCCTGCGCAATGATGCTCTTCTCCTCGAACGAGGTAAACAGCTCCTTGGTAAACGAGCGCAGGTAGCTCATTTCCGACTTGATGAAATCGCTCGTCTTTTCTTTCATCTCGTCCGTTGTGTAGAGCTCCTGCACGTGCTTGAGGTACTTGCGCTCCAGTTGGTTGATGACCTCGTTGGCTCCCTCTGGATTCTTTTTGTAGAGGTAGTTGGAGATGTCAACAAGCGAATTGGTGGTGCCAGACATCGCTGAGAGCACTACAAATACGGGTTCGCCTGACTTGGTTACTAACTTGGTTACTTCCTTCATGCGGGCCGGTGATCCTACCGACGTGCCGCCAAATTTCATTACCTTCATAGTCTTTATCTGTTTTGTTTTTACTTTTTTGCCTTTTTACTTTTACATCGACAGGTCTTCACGGTCCGAGTAGTCGAGCACCTTCTTGGCCGACTGCACCTCTTCGTCATACAAGGCCATGTTGTTATAGTCTTTGGTAATGTCCTCCAGCCGCTTGTTGATACAGCGGTAGACGATACCGGGATATTCCTTCAGCAACGAGGTGTTGTGTGTGGTCATTACCACTGCCGTTCCTGACTGGGTGATTTGCTTCAGCAACTCGATAATCTGACGGGCAGTCTCCACGTCCAGATTACCTGTGGGCTCGTCGGCAATGATGACTTTCGGCTTGTTCAGGATAGCCCGGGCAATAGCGATGCGCTGCTGCTCACCACCCGACAACTCATGGGGAAAACGGTCACCCATGTCCTGCATATCCACATCCCTGAGGACATCGTCTATGCGCTCGTTGATGTCGTTCTTGTCTTTCCAGCCCGTAGCCCTCAGCACGAAACGCAGGTTCTCCCTGACAGTGCGGTCGCCCAACAGCTGGAAGTCCTGGAAGATGATACCCATCTGCCTGCGCAAGGCGGGAATATACTTCTGCTTCATTTCGCGCAAGTCGTGGTTCAGTACGAAGGCATCTTCAGCCTCATGGACATCCAACTCAAAATAGAGTGTCTTGAGCAAGGTGCTCTTACCTGCTCCTACACGACCGATGATGTAGATAAATTCTCCCTCGTCTACATGGAAGTCGACATCGCCCAGCACCAGGATGCCGTCTTTCTGATAAATATTCGCTTTTTT
>CAMOWH010000099.1:0-7262 GCA_946628315.1 uncultured Prevotella sp. | reverse complement strand
GAACTGCTGAAGAACATGCCCGAAGACAGCCTGACGCACGATGCCTTCCGCCAACTGGCCAACAGCTACAAGCAACAGGCCGACATGGGCTCCTATATGTATTGGGCTGGACAGTTGGTGAAACGCTATCCCATGGACGGTGAGGTGGTGGCTGGGCTGACCCTTGCCTATATTCAGGCTGAGCAGCCCCAGAATGGTGTGGAGTGTGCCATGAGGTATTTCAAGGCAGATTCGACGAACATCAAGGTCAACCGTGCACTGGCTGATGCCTATTTCGTAGACCGCCAGTTCCAGAAAGCCAATGCCGTGTTTGAACGGCTGTTGCAGCAAGGCGACTCTACTTTCAACACCCTCTACTCCGCAGGTATGTGCTACACCAAGACCGACTCGCTGGAACGCGCCTACCAATGTCTGAAGCCAGCCCTCTGGCTCAGCAACATGAAGCATTATGGTGCCGCTTGGCGACTCGGCGTTGTCTGCATCGACACCAAGCGCTATGACGAAGGGCTGGCCAGTCTGTCGTTGGCCCTCGACCTGATGAAGCCCGACACCGCTGTCATGCGTGCCATCACGCTGTCGCAGGGCGAGGGATACTATCTTACCAATCGTTTCCCTGAAGCTGTCAGTGCTTGGAAACAGCACCTGACGTATAACCCTAACTCTGTCTCTACCTATTATAATATAGCCAATGCGCTGTCCTACCTCATTAAGGACGACGAGCAGGCATACCAGTATTACCGCCAGTTCCTGAATCTTGCCCGTCAGGAAAACAAGCCCACCCAGAAACTCGTTGACATGATGCTTCAGGCTCAGAAGATGGTGAAATATTACGAAAAGAAAAAGAAATAATAGAAGATATCGGCCCCCATCGATGCCGACCGCCTGCGCTTCAACACGTCGCAGCGCTACGGGCTCAACCAGCTGACCTCAGTGCAGAATTTAGTCTATAATATATCATGATTCCCAAAAAAGTATTACCTTTGCACATCGTATGAAGAAAACAGTATTGCTCTTAATGACGTACGGCTTTGCGCTGCTCCCTGCGGGCGCGCAGACCAAGGCCGACTCGCTCCGTGCAGACAGCATCTATAAGTCGATGGAACTGCAGGGCGTGGAAGTGGTGAAACAGAAGTCGCTGGTGAAGGCCGACATCGACAAAATCACCTACGACATAGAGAACGACCCCGACTCCAAGTCGAACTCCGTGATGGAGATGTTGCGCAAGGTGCCGATGGTGACGGTCGACGGCGAGGATAACATCCAGGTCAATGGCTCGTCAACGTTTAAGGTGTTTGTCAACGGCAAGCCCAACAACATGATGACCAACAACCCCAAGGAGGTGCTGAAGTCGATGCCCGCCAACAGCATCAAGCGGATAGAGGTCATCACCAACCCCGGTCCGAAGTATGATGCCGAGGGCGTGGGTGGCATTCTGAACATCGTGACGCACGGCAGGGGCATGGAGGGCTATACCGTGACGGTGAGCGGCAACGTGAGCAACCAAGGGGGCGGCGGTGGCGCATACGGCACGGTGAAGGCCGGCAAGCTGACCGTCAGCGCCAACTATAACCTGAATTTCGACTCCAATCCCCGTAGCTATTCCGGAGGCAGCCGCAAGACCGTGGGCCAGATTGCCAGTTCCTCGTCGGACCTCAACTATGAGGGCAGCTCCAAGAACCACGGCCATTTCCAGTATGGTTCGTTAGAGGCCAGCTACGAGATAGACACCCTGCGCCTGCTGACCGCTAACATCGGGTTGTGGGGTGGGGGAAACACCAGTGATGGCGACATGGTGACCGAAGCCCTGCATCCCACCACCTTGTCACCCCTCTACCGCTATCAGACTGCCAGCCACACGAAGAGTTCATGGTACAGCATCGACGGCGGCATCGACTACCAGCGCTCCTTCTCGGTGAAGGACCGCCTGCTGACCCTATCCTATAAGATTGACACCAATCCGCAGACCTCGGATGCCTATACCGACTACAACGACAAGCAGGCCGACACGGCTTGGGATGACTTCATTGACCGTTTGCGTAACCAGCACAACGACGGCAACCAGCGTACCACGGAACATACCTTCCAGGTGGACTATACCACGCCGTTTGCCAAGCTGCACACGCTGGAGGCCGGCGTCAAGTACATCATGCGTCACAATCTGTCAGAAGATGACCGCTATGTGATGGACGTGTTCGACGAGGCCCATTCCTCGCACTACAAGCATCGCAACGACATCCTGGCCGCCTATCTGGGCTATGGCATCAAGGTGAAGAAGCTGTCGGGCCGCGCAGGCTTGCGCTACGAGCACACCTTGCAGGATGTAGACTACCTGTTGGGCCGTGGCGAGGACTTCCGTAAGAACTTCGACGACGTGGTGCCCTCGGCCAGCTTAGGGTGGAAGCTGACGCAGATGTCGAACCTGCGCCTGGGCTACGACATGCGCATCTACCGCCCGGGCATCTGGTATCTGAATCCTTATCTGAACGACAGCAACCCTACCAGCATCTCGCAGGGTAACTCACAGTTGGACAGCGAGAAGAGCCACTCGTTCAGCCTCTCCTATAGCAACTTCACTCCCAAGTTCAACATCAACGCCTCGCTGCGCTATGGTTTCAATAACAACAGCATCGAGCGGGTGACGCGCCTGATGAAAGACACCGACATCGAGGGACTGGCACAGCCCACGGGCAAGGAGGTGCTCTACACGACTTACGAGAACATAGGCCACAGCCAGACGGTCAACCTGAACCTGTATGCCAACTGGAATGCCAGCCCCATGACCCGCATCTACGTCAACAGCCGACTGACCTATACCGACATGAAGGACGGCGGCGAGCTGCACAACCACGGATGGAGCCTGTTTGCCTTCGGCGGTGCGCAGCAGACCTTCGCCCACGACTGGCGGCTGACGCTCAACGTCTTCGCCATGACACCCCGTGTCATCCTGCAAGGGCGCGGCAGCAGCTATGCCAGCTACTCGCTGTCGCTGAACAAGTCGTTCCTCAAGAAGCGATTGAATGTCAGCCTGTCGGCCACCAACTTCTTTAAGAAGTACAAGCGCTTCGAATCGTCGATGCAGGATGCCAGCTTCTTGCAAGACACGTGGTCGCGCAACGTCCAGCAGCGCTTCTCGCTCAGCGTCAGCTATCGCTTTGGCGAACTGCGAGCCAGTGTGCGCAAGGCTGAGCGTACCATTGAGAACACCGACGTGAAGGGTGGTGGCGGCAATGGCTCTGGCTCAGGAAGCGAATCTACTTCGAATCAATAAACATTCCATGACGATGAAACGAACAACCTTTTTCCTTTTCTGCTTGTTTGCGCTTTTGCCTTTGACAGCGCAAGAGTGCTTCAGCATTACGCTGGAGGTAGACTCGGCCATTGCCAGTCAGCCGCAATGGGTGTATCTCTATTCGCAGATAGAGGGCGAGATGCAGCTGCACGACTCGCTGAGCATCGACTCGGTACACAGGGTAGGAACCATGCATGGCACGGTGCCCTACGAGTATAACGTCAACCTGATGTTCACCCGTCGCGGACCGGGCATCGTGCCTGTCGTGGTGAAGAACGGTGACCGGGTGAGGATTCACGTGGGCGACGAGGATGACGGTTTCCGTATGCGCTATATTGACAAGGTGGAGGGCTCGCCCTCGACGCTGGAGTATGTGCGCTACAATTTGCAGCGCGACAGCATTGCCAAGCTGAACCGTCAGGTGTGGATTCAGATGCAGCGCTATGGGGTGACGGAGCGGGAAGCCGACTCGTTAGGTGCTGTCAGCAAGCGACTCGACGAGGCCAAGGAACGGCTGGCCCTGCACTATGCCATGACGGGCCAGAGTCCATACGGTGTGCTGGGTGTCGCCAGTCAGGTGTATGGCGGTCATCGGCACTTCCCCACCATGCATGGCTATACCGAAAAGGAGGTGGACCAGATGATGAACTCGGTGCTGAGCCGATTCCGCGACTATCCGCCCATCCAGGCGTTTGTCAACGACAGCGTGCTGGGGCGCAACTACATGTCGGCAGAGAGCTTTGCCATCAACAGCATGATGTGGAAGCGGTACAGCCGGCGGTTCTTTGACGAGTCGGAGGACAGCATTGTCAGGCCGCTGAAGGTGGGCGACTATATGAACATCCTTGGCCTGAACGAGTATCGTGGGCAGTATCTGTACGTCGACTTCTGGGCCTCGTGGTGCCAGCCCTGTCTGGTGCAGATGCCCAACATCAAGCTGGCGGCGCAGATGTTCCCCAACGACCTGACGGTGGCCTTGGTGTCGATGGACAAGTCTGGCAAGCAATGGTGGGCCAAGGTGAAGGAGCTCGACCTGCGCAGTCATCTCAAGGATGCCCAACCATACGAAATCAAGCATCTGAACGCCTACAACGACAAGACCCAGAAACTGGTGCCCGACGTGAAGCGGCTGGGCATTAAGACCATCCCGCACAACTACCTGGTAGACCGCTCCGGGCGCATCATTGCCATGAACCTGTCGGGCGCTCTGCTCATCGACCGCATGAAAGAACTATTAGCCAAGGAGAAAGAACAATGAAGAAAAGACTTATCTCGCTGATGGCCAGTCAGCTGATGCTTCTGGCCATGCTGGCACAGCCTGCCGACTCGCTGCGCCAGGAAGCCCAGCACAGCTACGACAGGGGCTACTATCAGCGTAGCATCAGCCTGCTCTGTCAAATCTGCGACGACAGCCTGACGCTCGACGACATGCGCCTGCGCTACGAATGTTTCTGTCAGACGGGTCAGCTCGACTCGCTCTTCTACTGGGGCGAGCGCGTGGTGAAGCGTTCCCCGCTCGACCACATCGTCCCCGACCTGACCTACCGCCTGAACAATGCCGACCCCGGGCACACCAACCCCGGCAAGGCCATCGAAATCTGCGAACGATACAAGCAGCAGGACTCCACCCATATTCTGGTCAACCGCCAGTTGGCTGATGCCTACTACATCGTGGGCAACTACGACTTGGCCCTGCGCGAGTTGGACCGCCTTGAAGCCCTGGGCGACTCGTGCTTCAAGGTGCTCTATACCAAGGGCTCCATCTTTGTGCATACGGCTCGCTACCAAGACGCCTACGACTATCTCAGTCGTGCCACCGCCCTGCGCAACGACACCCACGGCTTCTGCCTCTTCATGCTGGGCATTGCCGCCAACAAGATAGGTTTAGGGGCTGAGGCGCTGGGCTATCTGGGCGAGGCGGAGAAGCTGATGATGCCTGCCCGCAAGACCCAGTTCCGCCTGCATCAGGAACTGGCCGAGGCTTTCCGCATGAAGGGCGAGCCCGACTTCCGACTGCAAGAGCTGGAGGCGTGTATGCGATTAGCCGAGGAGAAAGACGTCAACACGCTGACCTACCAGATGGGCCAATGCTACGTGGGCATGAGTCAGATGGACAAGGCCCGCGATTGCTTTACGCGATTCCTGGAGGCTACGGAGAACAAGGAGTATAACGATAAAATCAAGGGGATGCGCCAGTCTGCCCAGCGCCAGTTGCGCATGATGATGTGGTAGCGTCCGTCTGACGCAAGGTGTTCCAGCGAGGTACTCTTTGTCTTAAGCCGCATCCCCGATTAACGGCGAAGCTCAAGTGTTAAAAAACGCCAAAGCCTGTTTGCTTTTCGGGCTTTGGCGTGTTATAGTAAGTGAAAGGCAAAATTGAAGATGGACAAAAGTGCATTTGAACAGCAAGCCCGCTCGTGGCGACAGAAGGCACTCGTGGTGAGTCGCAACTGCGGAGCTGACAGGGATGAGGCAGAAGACATTGCGCAGGACGTGATGCTCCGCCTGTGGCAGATGCACGACGAACTGGAACGCTACGACTCGCCAGCATTGCTGGTAGCCCTGATGGCCCGCCACCTGACGCGCAACCACCAGCGCCGACGGCCTCCCGAGGAGTTGGACGAAGCAGTGGTCATAGCCCTCAACACCGGTCCGCACGAACTGCTGGAGCAGAAAGAGAACGAGCAATGGCTGGCCCGAAGGCTGGAACAGCTGCCCACCACCCAGCGCACCTTATTATATATGCGACAGGTGGAACGCCGCAGCCACGAAGAGATAGCCAGACTGCTGGGCATTGAACTGACATCCGTCAGCACACTACTGGCAAGAGCACGACGAACATTATTAGAAGACATCAAACGAAGAAACCAGATATGAAACAATTCACCAAGGAATACATCCAGTCGCTGCTGGACAAGTTCATGGACGGCACGACGACGTTAGAAGAAGAGGACATCCTAAGGGACTACCTCCTGGGCGACAACGTACCCGAAGCGTGGCACGACTATCGCCTGCTGTTCCAGGAATTAGAAGCCATGAAGCCCCAGACTAAGACCCGCCATCACTGGTTACGATGGAGTGCGGCGGCTGCCGTGGTGGTAGTTGTTGTGTTTGCTGCCGCGTTATGGCAGCCTACAGAACAGGCGGAGGTGCAGCAGGAAAGACTCGCAGCTCAGACTGACACGACCACAGTGCTGCGTCCGGAAGCCCCCAATGAGGAGCCGCTACCTGACACGACAGCCCTGCGCAAGCTACAGCAGAAACGCGATGTGCCCCGCAAGCGCCGCCGCAAGCCCGAACCCACTATCCACGACTACGACCGGGCCTATGCGCTGATGGCTAAGGCCGAGGAGGAACGTCGGCAGGTGGAGCAGCAGATAGCCGAAGCCCGTCAAGAGGTGCTCCATGTGCAGCTGACCGCAGCGGGCTATACCCCCATTACGTTAGAAGATGGTACCATTATCTATATTGAAGAACCTAAAGAATTTTTTGCATATGAAGAGTAAGAACATCATGATTGTGGGCTTGCTGATGCTCATGCCCACGGCAATTAATGCACAAGCGTATATCCAGCAGGCGTTCGATGCACTGAAGGACTCTAAGGACATCAAGGAAGTCAATACCAGACACTCCTTGGAGAAAGACCCGGACACGGGTATGATGGAGGGACTGGAAGACACCTATGACTTCATGATTACAAACCCGTCGGCCCGGCATTTGGTGGACGACATTCGTAAGGCTTTCCGGAAAGACGAACCTCAAGCCTATAATGTAAGTTCAGGCTCACACGGCAATAGTGAGGATTTCATCTCCTTGGCCGTTGGAAACAGCAACAAGGGAGGCGTCGCCATCGGTCTGATGAAAGGCTCCAACTGGATTTACGCCTGTTTCCTCGACCCAGAGGACTCCCTGCGTCATCACCGTTATGCCTACGCTTTGGAGTGGGTGGACGATGGCGATAAGATACGTGGAC
>CAMOWH010000098.1:0-7464 GCA_946628315.1 uncultured Prevotella sp. | reverse complement strand
GCCTTCTCCTTGGCTTCCTGCTCCTTGCGGGCGGCTTTCTCCTTGGCCTCCTGGTGTCGCTCTGCGACGGTCTTCTTCGTACCGAAGATATTGAACCTGAGACGAGGTTTGATCTTGGTCTTCTGCATCTCGTTGGTATTAGTGAAGGAGAAGGTGCAGCTGATGTCGGCAAACTTACCAGGTGTGAACAATTCGCCCTCGGCTATAGCACCGTTGCTGACAATGCTGGCATCGAGGTTGGTGACCTTAATGAACTTGTACTTGGCTTCGTCCACATGGGCCTTGACCTCGCCGATGGGCAGCTTGCCTCCCAGCTTCTTACGCATGATGGCTGTACGGGGCTTGGAGATATCGAACTTAAAGTCAGCCTTGGCGGTAACGGGGCCAATGTCGGGCATACCCATGACCTCGCCTAACTTGAGATAGTCAGCCTCTGCATGACCGGTCAGGTACTTAGTCAGCGCATTGATGTCAAAGCGGAAACCGATGTTTCCTGCCTTTGTGTTGACTCGTCCCTGGAACTTGACCAGCTTATAGAGCACGTCGAACGAGCCGACAATATTGAGCGTCCCCAAAGCATTGAGCTGCTTCATCATGAACTTCCGAACGACAAACTGATTGATGATGCGCTCCTTTTCATCACCTTTGACGACGGCACTGGGGATATTGAAGTGCACTTTCAGGTCGTACTTGTTTTTCAAGCCGGTGATAAATCCAGAACCTTTGATGTTCACCAGACCGTTGGGACGTGTCACCACCACATTACGGAAGCGCAAGCCTTCGGCATCACCCTCCATACGCACACTGAGGTTCAGGGGCAACGTAAAGTTGCGCAACACGGGAGCAAAGGGGCGCGAGATGTCCTTCAGAATGGCCGTTCCACCAATGGTAGAGGTGAAGAAGGAGAACTTGGCACCTGTCTTCTTGTTGGGGAAGTGCATATCGCCACGCACGAAATGGAGCTTGGTGCCCTCACCCTGCTGAAGCTGGAAGTCTTCCAGTCTCATGCCTTCTTTATTGGCCGTCACCTCACACTGCAACTTACGGATGTCGATGCCGGAAATGGTGTCCTGAGCCGTACACTCACGCAGCCAGCCGTGCACCGTACCATTCTCGATGCGGTCAACGGCTACCTTCAGGTCAGCCCATATATTGAAGTGTCCCACGTCGAAGAAACCGCGCTTGGGTTTGTTGGCATTCTTACGAGGGCAGTGGTTGTTGGTCTTATAGTTGACACGGTTTAGGTTCAGCAGTCTTTCTTCGCCCTCTTCGTAGTATTCTATCTGGGTAACCGCCAGATCGTGGCTTACCAGCTGTCCTTTCTTGTTCTTGCGCTCCCATTGTCTCCTCAGTCCGTCTATCTCACCTTTATAATGTCCGTCGTGCGTCTGCAAAAGTTCCAACTTACCGAGTGACATGGTGTCGCTGTTGAAACGTACCCCGATGCGCTCAATCTTCACCTTGTCTATAGCGAAGTCAAGCTGTTTCTTGTGTGCAGAGTCGGCAGGAACCTTCTTCGCTGTTGCATCCTTCTTCTTCTGAGACTTAAAGGCATCAATGACAAACTGGAAGTTGGCTACGGTGTCGGGTGTCAGCGAGTCCTTGGGAGCCTTGAACAGCTGGGCATCGAGGCCCTCGATACTGGCTTTGGACACACGGATCTTATCGGACAGCAGAGCCCAGACATCGACATCGGCCTGCAGGAACTCCAGCCTTAGCATCTTGCGCTGCTGGCGGTCATCCACGCTTAGCCCATAGAGCTTGGCATCCAGCGTCAGCAGGTCAATGCTCACGCTGTCTATTTGTACATTGGTTCCCAGTTTCTCCTGCAACAGCGTCGTAGCCTGGCGCAACAGCTTTTCTTGCAACCACGAGGTGTTCAGCACACAGAAGCCTGCTATCAGCAGAACCACAACTATACCTACCAATCCACAGGCAGTCCTTATTAACCACTTTACCAGCTTACTCATTTTTTACCACTGTTAAGAAATTGCTTCCATCAGCTTTACAGCATCCACATACTGGGCAATACCCTCAGCCACGCGCTTGGCATCCTGCATGGCGTGGACTACAGTAGCCTGACGTCCCACCACGTCACCACCGGCAAACACACCCTTGCGGGTGGTCATGCCATAGGGCACCTCGCGGGTTATCAGGAAATTATGTTCATCATTGTCCAACCCTGATGTGGTACGCACAATCTTGGTAGCCGGCGTTGCACCGATGGCAAAGATGACGTTGCTGGCAGGCAGTGTCTGGCAGACAGGCTCCTTATCAGGCTCACGGGTCTCCAATACTATTTCGGTAATGTCCATCTGGTCGTCCACATGGATTTCCTTGACGGCACTCCACCAGTCGAAGTTCACGCCCTCCTTGACAGCGTCGTCATACTCGGCACGCAGGGCCGACATGGTGTCGATACCTTTATGATAGACGACGTCCACCCTTGAGGCACCGATGCGCAGAGCGGTGCGTGAGGCATCCATTGCCGTATTGCCACAGCCGATGACAAATATCTTTGCGCCCTCGTCCACAGGCAACTCGTCGCGCTTCATAAAGCCTTCCTGTATCAGTTCTACACGACGCAGGAAGTGGGTGGCCAGTCGCACGCGCTTCAGATGCTCGCACTTGACGGCCCCTTCACCCTCTGAGATACAGCGTCCGTTCTGCCAGATGGGAATCTCCAAAGACTTGGGTTTGCTCAGTCCCGTACCGATAAAGACGGCGTCAAAGCCCTGTGCAAAGAGGCTGTCAACCGTTATCTCTACACCGACATGGGTCTTACGATGGATGACGACACCCATCTTCTCAATATAGCGTATCTCGCGGGCTACCACCTCTTTTGGCAGACGGTACTCTGGAATGCCATAGCGCAGCACACCACCGCACTGGGCCTCCATCTCGAATATCTCGACGGCAAAGCCCATGCGCGACAAGTCGCCAGCCACCGTGATGCCCGACGGGCCGGCACCGATGACAGCCACCTTGCCACGGGTTTTCTCCACGACATCCTCATGAGTGAGCCCGTTCTCAGAATCGAAATCGGCCACAAAGCGCTCCAGTTTGCCAATGTTGACGGGCTGCCCTTTCTTTCCCAGCACACAGTTGCCTTCGCACTGTTTCTCATGTGCACACACGCGGCCACAGACGGCGGGCAAGTTGCTCTTGGCACGGATGATGCTGATGGCATTGCCCAGATTGCCTTTCTTCAACTCATGTATCCAGTCGGGAATATCGTTGCTGATGGGGCATCCCTTCTTGCACTGCGGCACCTTGCAGTGCAGACAGCGTTGGGCCTCGGCAATAGCCTCAGCCATCGTATAACTCTCGTTGACCTCCTGAAAAGCGTTTTGACGTTCGTTACTCATGGGGTTTCTATTTGGATTCTATTTCAACATTTGTTTGATTTTCTCCTCCAGCTTATCTGGTGCCAAATCACGTGCGACAATCGTACCGCTACCATTGATGACCAGACAGGTGGGCACGTCAGCGATTCCGAACTGGGCCAACAGGGGCGACTGCCACAGGCGACCGTCGCACACCGTTTTCCAGGGCACAGAGTCGCGTTCCACACGTTGCTTGACATCAGCAGGACGGCCGTCCAGACAGATGCTCACCACACCCAACTTGTCGCCATAGTCTTCCTTCAGCTTCTGCAGGCGTCGCTGCATGTCTATGCTCTGGTAGTTCCAGGTAGCCCATGCCGTCACCACATTGACCTTGCGCATCAGGTCTTGCTGGGTGACCACGCGCCCCTTGACATCCTTGGCCGAGAAGTTCTTCAAGCGGCTGTTCGTCTGGCCACTACTGAGGTCGGGCAGTTCCTTTCTCCACTTGATGAGCCTTCCGTTGTTGGGCTGTGCTGCAATCATCAGCTTCACCAGCTCGTTGGCTTTCTTGTAATCAGGATTTTCCTGCATGAAATAGCGTTGCACCAGATAGACGCTGACCTCAGACTGAGGGTTCTCCCTGACGAAAGCCTCTACACGCTTAGGTATCTCAGGAGGCATCAGCTTGTTCAGTTCCTGACGCAACCTGGTCATCTCCTCGTTGTCGTCCGTACCGTTGATGACCATCTCCCTCATGTGCGAGGCATCGCCCTTGATTTCCACTGCTTCACCTGGCTCTGCAAAGACAGGCTGCTCAGAGTAGTTGGGGAAAATGACAATCAGTGTCGTTGGCGAGCGCAACTCTATCTCATAGGCAAAACGTCCCTCACGCACACTGATGGTGTCAATGCCATTGATGGCACCATCGGTGCTATACACCCAGAACTCACCCATGTGTATGTTGCGCAGACGGCCTTCCAGCCGGAACTTATCGCCATCGACGCCACAGGATAGAAGTAAAAGGGTAAAAAGGTAAAAGGGGAATAGCCGTTTCATACCTTCAGAGCCTCCTTACTTCATATTTACTTCACGTTCTTGAACTCAAGGTCTTTCTTTGAGAAATCAGCCATCTTGGGATCTTTCTCTACGGCCTGGCGCAGGAAGTAGCCTACCATGCCGTCATTGCCCTGACGAGCACATACCAAAGCCTGCAGGTAGTCCGTCCATGCATCAGCGGGCTTGACGGCTCTCAGCGTCTGGGCTGCGTTGGCATAGTCCTTGGTCAGCAGCTGAGCCAGACCGGCACTGTTCGAGATGGTCTTGCTCAAATCCTGAGCAGCCAGCACGTAGTTGCCCTGAGCCAAGTGCAGATTGCCCAGTGCCTCAGCCAGATTGTAGGCACCGGCAGCCTTGCCAATCAGCGTCTCTGCCTGCTGGACATCACCCTTCTGCAGAGCCAGCATACCCAGGTTGGCATACACCTCAGGACAGTTGGGATTGACCGCCTTTGCCTTCTCCAGATACTGGCTGGCCAGCTGGTAGTCACCCTTCTGCCAAGCGAGGGTTGCCAGATTGTTGTAGGCACGTACATCGTCGGCATAGAGCTGAGTGGTCTGCTTATAGATACGCTCCTTTTCAGCATTGTCGTTGGTCAGGGTTGCAGCATAGAGCATCTCTTCCACGCTGAGCTTGTTGGCATCCTGCTTCAGCTGGTCCTTGATTTGCTGGTCGCTACGTCCCACTACGTCGTAGTTGATGGTCAGACGGGCGCGGCGCAGTTCGGGCAGGATGCCGTCAGCCAACTCGCGGAAACCAGCGCTCATATTCCTAATCTGCTGCTCACGCTCCTCAGGGTCTTTATACATGGAGAGCACACGAAGGATGACATCCTTGTCCTGAATGTTCGATGCAGCCACCAGCTCCTGGAATCCCTCCCAGTCCTGAGCGGTATAGCTGGCCTCGATGTCTCCTTTCACCTTGGCCTGCTTCATCTGCTGCTTCACGTAGCCCTCGGCATTCTGCTGGCGCTTGTTGGCCAGTTTCTCGTTCAACTCATAGCCACCGTCCGGAGAAGCGTATGCCGACACCTCTACGTTCTGCAGCTGCAAGGTCTCCTTCTCCTGACTGATACGCTTCAGCAGAGCCACGAACTCCTGTACAGAGCCCGTCTTCAACTCACTCTTGCGCAGTTCAGCCTGCTGGATAAGGAAGCGGATGTTGGCATCCTGCTTCTGGGCGACTATGCGCTGGAAGCCGTCCTGAGCCAGACAGCCCTTTGACTGCAACAGCGTCTGATGATACAGCTCACTGGTAGCAATCACACCGTCAGCCACCTTCACCGACGGCACCTGAACCTGCTTCTTACCAATCTTGGCGTCGAAAGTCAGATAGAGGTCACTCTCGCGCATGGCGTCATTGTAGGGGAAAGTGGTCTTCATCGTGTAGTGGCCGCCCAAGATATACGAAATGGTCTGGTTGTTACCCAGCACCTTCTCGCCCTGGAATGTAGCAGGCTGTCCTTGGACCACCTGCAGCGAGCCATTCTTGACATACTGCAACTGGGGTATCACACGCACCACAGCCTTCTTGTTCATATACTTCTCAGGGAACGTACCATTGATGGTTGCCGTTACCTGACCAGCCTCCGTCTCCAGCGGATTGGGGGTTACCTTGAAATTGTCACTCGAGAGTGCTCCCAGCTTACCTGAGCAGGAAGCCAACAGCCCAGCGGCTGCTGCCAAAAGGAATGTCTTTACAGTTTTCATAATAGTATACTAATTACAATTTTGGTGGCAAAGATACACAAAAACCACGTAAGTACCAAATATTCATCTGATTTTCTCTCGTAAACCGAAAAGGAAGCACCCCCATAGCCTACCCTCGCTCTAACTACCACTGTTGTCCGATGGTTGCGCCGAAAAACAGAAAAAACAATAAGATAAATTTTGTAGAATCAAGGAAAAAATGTAATTTTGCAACTGGAAAGTCTATGTTCTCGGCCGAAGTACATAAGTTCGCGGTGCAGAAACACAAGTTCCCGCCGCGGAAACATAAGTTCTCGGCGCAGAAACATAAAAAAGCAAGTAAGAGAAAAACAAAAACACAGCGTATTAACAACAAAAACAAAATGGCTTATGACAAAATACACTTTGCATGAACTCCCTGGGGAGATGACCGACGGGAAGAAAGTCGTGTTTCCAAAGATGGAGACCTACTCGCTACACGACTACGAGGCGGTGATACAGCACATGCGCGTCTATGCCGGCAATTTCAGCGAAGGCACAATCAGAGCCGTCCTCGATGCACTGGTGTCGGTGATGAAAAACTGGATGCCGCTGGGGCACAACCTCAAGATAGACGGCCTGGGCGTGTTCTCGCTGTCGCTGGGCTTCGATGAGTCCAGCCCGTCGGAAAAGGCAGAAAAGAACAACCCACATGACAGTCCGAAAACAAAATACCGACACGTCTGCATCAAAGGCATCAACTTCAAGCCCGACCAGAAGTTGTTGCGGGCGATGAACAAGGAGGCTCAATTCGAGCGTGGCGAGGCCGGCATCCAGGTGCCTCGGCGTACAAAGCTCAGCCGCGAGGAACGCGTGGCAAGAGCCAGAGCCATCATAGCGCAGAAGGGATTCATGACGCTCTATGACTATGCTAATGCCACCCTTCAGAGCCGCTCTGTTGCCTCGAAGGACCTGCGCCAAATCGTAGCCGACCCCACCTGGGGCATCACCACCCGAGGCACCCATTCGCACAAGGTGTGGTTACTGACACAAACGGATAAATAATCTCGGATATCCTTGGATATTAGGGGAAATAGTTGTATCTTTGCAGCACCGAGATAACAGATATAAAATTAAGATAAAGACTATGAAAAAGATTATGAATTGGGTGCTCGCCGCCACCCTTACCATCTACGGCACAACATTTTGTTTGACATCTTGTAAGGAGGCCAAGGCACAGGAGGACAACCCCGTACAGCAGGTGGTGTCAACCGAGCTGATTCGCACCTCGCAGAGCTGGGACGGCGTGGAGCTGCCCGACTATCTGCAGGGCCGCCCGGAGCTGGTGGCCATGAAGTATGTGTTCCCCGCCGGGCAGAAGCTGGGCTGGCACCATCATCCCGTGATGAACT
>CAMOWH010000097.1:0-7482 GCA_946628315.1 uncultured Prevotella sp. | reverse complement strand
ACTTCGGCTACGGAGTCGACGGCGGACACGGTATAGAAGTGGATGTTGCGGACGCCGTGCTCGTAGAGCTCGCGGCACTGCTGGGTCGTCCATTCCACGCCCAGCTGCATGGCTTGTTCGTCGGTCTTGCACTTCACAATCTCCTTGGCCAGTGCCTCTGGAATGTCGCAATGGAACGTTTTGGGGACTACCGTCAGCTGGCTCAGCTTGGCAAAGGGCTTGATGCCGGGCACGATAGGGATGGTAATGCCCATCTGGCGGGCTTTCTCAACGAACTGGAAATACTTCTCGTTGTCAAAGAACAGCTGTGTGACTGCATACTGAGCCCCCAGGTCTTGCTTCTGCTTCAGGTACTCCATGTCGCGCTCCAGATTGGGCGCCTCCTCGTGCTTTTCGGGATAGCAGGCTACGCCGAAGTCGAATTTCGGGCCGGGATGCTTGATGGGGGTGCCGTCGGCAAAGAATCCCTCGTTGAAGCGTACCACCTGCCGGATGAGGTCGGTCGTGTGGGCATGGCCGCCCTTGGTGGGCGTGAAGCGGGCGTCCTCCTTGGCCTTGTCGCCACGCAGCAGCATCAGGTTGCGGATGCCCAGAAACTGTAGGTCCAGCAGCTCGTACTCTGTCTGCTCGATAGTCGTACCACTGCAGATGATGTGCGGCTCCACGGGAACGTGATACCGGTTCTGGATGGCGGCAGCAATGGCAATGGTTCCAGGCCGGCGACGTATGCGCTGGCGCTCGAACTGGCCGTTTTCCAGTTCCTTGTAGACATACTCTGAGTGGTGTGTGGTGATGTTGATGAAAGCCGGGTTAAACTCGGCCAACTTGTCGATGGTGGCAAACAGCGCCTCGGTGCCGTTGCCCTTCAGTGGGGGCAATACCTCAAACGAGAAGCGTCGCTCGTCAGTATCAGGATGGTTGATATAGTCTGCTACGGTCATATCTGCTTGTGTTGATGTCCCATGAGGCTTCTGGTGCCTCTGGCCTGCAAAGTTAGTCATTTATCCGCAAATAAGGCGAAGCTTTCCGACAAAATTAGTTAAAAAGTAGGGCAGATGTAAGGATTTTGATAGAAAAGCATTACTTTTGTAAGCAATTTGATGGAAATAGACTAAAACTGTAACAAGACAAGACGGACTATGAAACGGATTTTGATAGCTGAAGACAACGACAGCAACTACATGCTGATGGAGTATATCTTGAAGAAACACTATGAGTTCTTCCGTGCCAAGAACGGCCAGGAGGCAGTGGAGAAAGCACAGGCAGAAACGCCCGACTTGGTGCTGATGGACATCAAGATGCCTATTATGGACGGACTGGAGGCTACGCGCCAGATTAAGGCCGCGATGCCCGACCTGCCCGTCGTCGCACTGACTGCCAATGCCTTTGACAGTGACCGCCAGGCAGCCTTCGATGCAGGCTGCGACGGTTTCCTGTCGAAGCCCGTCAATGCACAGAAGTGTCTGGAGACGATAGCGAAGTTTATCTAACGACAGAGTAACTAAACACAAAAAATGCCGGACTTGACTGAAGCCCGGCATTTTGCTTTATACCTATTTATATATTATAAGTATCCCAGCCAGCGCAGGATGTCGTTCAGGTTGGCTACCACCATCAGCAGGATGAGGAGCCCGAAACCGACATACTCGGCGCGTATCATGAACTCCTCAGACGGCTTGCGGCGCGTAATCATCTCGTAGAGCAGGAACAGCACATGACCACCGTCCAGAGCGGGGATGGGCAGGATGTTCATGAAGGCGAGGATGATGCTGAGGAAAGCGGTCATCTTCCAGAACATATACCAGTCCCACATGGGCGGGAACAGGCTGCCGATGGCTCCGAAACCTCCCA
Source organism: uncultured Prevotella sp. (assembly GCA_946628315.1). Classification (GTDB taxonomy): domain Bacteria; phylum Bacteroidota; class Bacteroidia; order Bacteroidales; family Bacteroidaceae; genus Prevotella. The sequence continues at coordinate 5,631 of CAMOWH010000097.1, read as the reverse complement.
GCGACTTGGCACCCTCGGCAGAGAATACATACTTCATGTCGTCGACATAAGATGCCAGCACGTGCCAGCCGTACTTGATGCCGGCAGGAATGCTCTCCAGAAATCCATATTCTACGGTGACGGGCTTATAGATGGCTGCCAGGTTGGGGGCAAAGAAACCCAGTTTCAATTCAGGAGTCAGCACAACGTCAGCCGTATCGGCTTTGGCTTCGCTGCCGAAGACGACGGTTACTGTGCGGGCCTTCAGCGAGTCTGCCGGGGTCTTGGCCGTCAGCAGCAGGTCTTCACGACGTCCCAACTGGTCGATGAATTCGTTGTAGCTGTCAATGGGAGTACCGTTCAGGGCCAGAATATGGTCGCCAGCCTTCATGCCGGCTTTCTCAGCAGGAGAACCTGCCATGATGCTGTCGATGCGGGCAGGCATCAGCGGACGCACGAATGCCGGGTCTGCCTTGATCATGTTGAGCAGGTTAAGGTCGCCGGGCAGCGAAATGCTCATCGGCTTGCCGTCACGCAGAATGTCAACACGCTTGGCCTCGGAGAGGTCGCGGTAGAGGTCGGCAGAGAAGTCCTTGAAAGCCTTGGTGTCAGTACCAACGAGGATGTCACCGTCCTTGAAACCATACGACTTGGCCTCCTGATTGAACTTCATACCCAAGTTCATGTCCTTGACGGGGATGTAGGTGTCGCCCCACCAGAAGAGAATCTGCCCGTAGATGAACAGGGCCAGCAGGAAATTGACCAGCACGCCGCCAATCATGATGAGCAGTCGCTGCCAGGCGGGCTTGGCACGGAATTCGTAATCCTTGACAGGCTGCTTCATCTGTTCCGTATCGAAACTCTCGTCAATCATGCCTGCTATCTTGCAGTAACCACCCAGGGGGAGCCAGCCGATGCCGTACTCCGTGTCGCTGTTCTTGGGTTTGAACTTAAACAGGCTGAACTTCCAGTCGAAGAAGATGTAGAACTTCTCCACCCGAACTCCGAAGAGTTTGGCGAAGAAGAAATGACCGCCCTCGTGCAGCAATACCAGCAGCGAGATGGCCAGCATGAATTGTAATACTCTGATTAAAAATATTTCCATAAGTGTTGTTGTTGTTTCGTTGCTTCGAATTTTCGATGCTTTTATTTCATTAGGAACTCTGCGGCTATACGACGCGCTTCGGCGTCAGTAGCCACGTAGGTATCGTAGTCAGGGGTTGCCGAGAAGGTACACTTGCTCATGGTCTGCTCAATGACATCGCTCATCTGGAGGAACGAGCAACGGTCTTCGAGGAATCCACGGTTGACAATCTCGTTGGCCGCATTGACAATGCACGGCATGTTGCCACCTTTCTGGATGGCCTCGAAAGCCAGGGCCAGACAGCGGAACTTCTTCAGGTCGGGCTCGAAAAACTCCAGTTTCTGCGCAAAGAAGTCCAGACGGTCGCCAGTCAGATGCAGGCGCTGTGGGAACGAGAAGGCATACTGGATGGGCAGACGCATGTCGGGAACACCCAGCTGGGCCTTGACGGCACCGTCCTGGAATTGGACGGCGGAGTGGACAATGCTCTGCGGATGTACCAGTACCTGTATCTGTGAAGCCTTGACCCCAAAGAGCCACTTGGCCTCGATGACCTCGAAGCCCTTGTTCATCATCGTGGCAGAGTCGATGGTAATCTTGGCTCCCATGTCCCAGGTGGGGTGGCGCAGGGCATCGGCCTTGGTTACGCGCTCCAGCTGCTCCATCGTGAAGTTGCGGAACGGACCGCCTGAGGCCGTCAGCAGAATCTTCTCAATGGGGTTCTGGTCTTCGCCGACCAGACTCTGGAAGATGGCAGAGTGCTCGCTGTCGACAGGTAGGATGGGGGCGTGGTACTCGGCAGCCAGGTCGCGAATCAGCTCACCGGCCACCACCAGTGTCTCTTTGTTCGCCAGACAGATGGTCTTGCGTGCCTTGATGGCATGGATGGTGGGCGACAAGCCAGCGAAGCCCACCATGGCCGTCAGCACCATGTCGATGGGGCCGGCCTCTACGATGTCGTCCAATGCCTGCCGTCCTGCATAGACCTTGATGTCTGGCAGGTCGTCCATCAGTTGTTTCAGCTCGTCGTAGCGTTGCTCGTTGGCAATGACAATGGCTGCGGGCTTGAACTTGTGAGCCTGCTCAGCCAACAGTTCAACCTTGTTGTTGGCGGTCAGACAATATACTTCGTAGAGGTCGCTATGCTCCTCAATGACTTGCAGTGCCTGTGTGCCTATCGACCCCGTAGAGCCGAGGATGGCTATTTGTCGTTTCTTCATGTTCTCAATCTCTCAATCTCTCAAATCCAGCAATCCTTCTGGGATGTTCATGGTAATCTGTTGTCCGTTCATATCGATATCCGTAATCAGGTCGTCGTTGGCGGGAATAAGGCTGCCGTCCTCCAGTTCGAACAGGATGTTGGCTGTCTGGTCGTCTATGGCAGCAATACGGCCTACGGTCTGGTTGCCTTTTGCTTCTACGATACGGAAGCCCACCAGACTGCTGAGTGAGGGGATGGCGTCTGCCTCGTCTGCCAGTGCGCGTGGGAAGTAGACGTCGCTGCCTGTCAGTTCAGCAGCCTGCTGCTGGGTGTCGATGTCGCAGAACTTGACCAGACAGACGCTGTCGTTGCGGAACCGGTATTCCTCCATAAAGAAAGGTACGAGGATTCCGTCAATGTCCAGCACCAGATAGTCTGCGTCTACCCGGTCGAAGATGTCGTCGTCAAACTGGAACGACACCTCGCCCTTGACGCCATGCGCCTTGCCCAAACGACCTATCTTATATACTTCTTCTTGTCTAATCATAAAACTCTCTCAATCTTCGCTCCAAGGGCATTCAGGCGGGCTTCAATGTTCTCGTAGCCTCGGTCTATCTGCTCAATGTTGCTGATCAGGCTGGTGCCCTGGGCACTCATGGCGGCAATGAGCAGGGCGATACCTGCACGGATGTCAGGGCTCGACATACGGCTGGCACGTAGCTGCCGGTTTCTGTCGTGTCCTACGACCACGGCCCGGTGGGGGTCGCAGAGGATGATTTGTGCACCCATGTCAATGAGGCGGTCGACAAAGAACAGGCGGCTTTCGAACATCTTCTGGTGGAAGAGTACAGAGCCACGGGCCTGTGTCGCCACTACGATGAGCACCGAGAGCAAGTCGGGTGTCAGTCCGGGCCAGGGCGCGTCAGCCAGGGTCATGATGGTACCGTCAATGAATGAGTCGACGATATAGTGCTTCTGACGTGGAATGAAAAGATCGTCGTCGTCAACCTCTACTTTGACACCCAGCCGGCGGAAGGCATCTGGTATGATGCCGAGGTTGCGCAGGGATACGTCCTTGATGCGGACACCGTCGCCACACATGGCCGCCATGCCGATGAACGAGCCTACCTCAATCATGTCGGGCAGCAGCTTGTGCTCTGTGCCGTGAAGGCTTTTCACTCCCCTGATGGTCAGCAGGTTGGAACCGATGCCGCTGATGCTGGCGCCCATGCGGTTCAGCATGTGGCACAGCTGTTGGACGTATGGTTCGCAGGCGGCATTGTAGATGGTCGTAGTCCCCTCGGCAAATACCGCAGCCATGATGATGTTGGCAGTACCTGTAACGGAGGCTTCGTCCAGCAGCATGTATGTTCCTTTCAGCCGTTTGGCCCCTATCTCATAGACGTTGCGCTCCTCCATGTGGCGGAACTTGGCACCCAGGTTCTTGAATCCCAGGAAGTGCGTGTCCAGCCTCCGGCGTCCTATCTTGTCACCACCGGGCTTGGTGATGATGGCTTTGCCCATGCGTGACAGTAGGGGGCCAATCATCAAGACGCTGCCGCGCAGTTGGGCACACTTGTGTACGAACTCGTCGCTCTGCAGGTATTGCAGGTCCAGGGCATCAGCCTGAAACGAGTATTCGCCTTTGCCGGTCTTCTCTATGCGTACCCCAATATCGGCCAACAACTGAATGAGATTATTGACATCGCGGATATCGGGTATGTTGCGTATGACGACTTTGTCGCTGGTCAGCAACGTCGCACAGATGACTTGCAGTGCTTCGTTCTTGGCGCCTTGCGGAGTAATGGCCCCTTTCAGCAGGTGTCCGCCCTCAATCTTGAATGTGGTCATAAGTATAGGGAGTATTTTTTTTACTTATTTTCTCTTGCGCTTGGAATCGACAGACTCTTGGTGGGTAATGTGTTCAAAGCTGAAGGTCTGCAGGTCTATCTGAATCTTGCCGTCGGTAAAGCGGGCCAGATCGTCTGCCACCTTCTCGTCTTCTATCGAGCCGTGCCCCCATGTTGCCAGGTCACGCTTCATCTGGTTTGCCGTCTGGCGCACCAGCTCGTCGCGCTCAGGCCCGGCGGGCATGGTCTTCAGTTTCTCAAAGACCTGGGTCAGCAGTCGTCCGTAGTGGCGCAGCTGCGCCTGCTCGTCGTGTACCGGATGGGCCATGGGCTTGGGTTTTGACAAAATCTTCTCAGCGTCGTTGACATCGTAGGGCCAGTCAATGTCTAACTGCTTGCGGCTCATCAGAAACAGATGGTCCCACAGCGTCTGCTCATAGTCTGGCGTCGTGCGTAGCTGAGGATTCTTGTTTTCCATCTGGCGTATGATGGTCTGTGCACACAGATTGCGTTCTTCCTTGGTAGGCAGCCCAATGGCCACGTCTACCATTTTCTGAATCTCACGCCCGTATTCAGGCATGACCAACTTCTCGCGCTGGGTGTTATAGTCTAATCCTTTGATATCCATAATGTTATAGTAATTTCTTGGGTTTGATGGCCACGAAGTCCTTCAGGTAGAAGGGGACAAAGTATGCCACGTCTTCAGTTTGTCCGTTCAGGAAACGCTTCTCGGCCAGCGGTTGCATCCACTTGGCTATAGGCTCTATGCCGTCAATCAGGTGTGCATTGGGATGGTTGATGGCATCCATGCACTTCTGGGCCCCGTTGCCAAAGAAGTAGACGGGACGCTCGTCCAGCCACTGACGATAGGTCTCGGCGTCTACCACATCGGCTCCTACGGGACGTACCTCATGCAACGCCCGGTCGTAGAGGGCGGCATACACCTCCATGCGGCGGGCGTCAAGCATTGGACACAGCAGGGCGTTCTCCTCCAGGTCCGGCCGGCGCAGCAGGACTGGTACGCAGAGCAGTTCCAGTGTGGGAACGGCAATCAGCTTCAGGTCGCGGCCAAAGCAGACACCCTTGGCCATCGAGACGCCGATGCGCAGTCCCGTATAGGAGCCGGGACCGCAGCTGACTGCTACGGCATCAAATGGGATAGCGTGGTTGTCGGTGAACGACAGTGCTTCGTCTACCATCGTCCCCAGGCGCTCGGCGCCTGCTCCGTGCTCACCGCGAGCCTCCTGCTCGAAGATGCACTGCCCGTCCTCGGACACCGCTACGGAACAGACGTTCGTTGACGTTTCTATATGTAGAATACAAGCCATATTTCTCTTTACCTTATTTATTTAAGGTGCAAAGGTACGAAAAGTCGGGCGAAATACAAAAGAAAAACGAAATTTTCTTTTCATTCGTCCATTCCCAATTCTGTGAAAAGTGCCGCCCGGGGGCTCATTCATTTTTTGCGATATCCGCAAGACTTTTATTTTTTCCGTGCGACGGAATTGTTTTTAGTT
>CAMOWH010000096.1:0-8151 GCA_946628315.1 uncultured Prevotella sp. | reverse complement strand
CCCAAGGTGTAGCCAAGTCCTAAGGTGCTCCGTGGGCTTGGGTAGGACTTGGGTAGGGCTTGGGTACTGCTTGGAAAGGGTATGGGTAGAGTGAAGCTATGTCGGTAGTTCCTCAGATTTCTGGAAGAATCTGCTGAGCGTGTTCTTTGGTTTTAATCTGCTTGCCAGCCATGATTTGCTCGATGATGCCTTCTTCGTTGATGACGAAGGTGGTGCGGATGGTGCCCATGACCTTCTTGCCGTACATGGACTTCTCTCCCCAGGCTCCCATCGCCTCCAGCAAGGTGTGGTCCACATCGGCAATCAAGGGGAAGGGCAACTGGTGTTTCTCCTTGAACTTCTGATGCGACTGGGCTGAGTCTTTGCTCACTCCCACTACTTCATAGCCCTTGGCCTGCAACTCGTCATAGTGGTCACGCAAGCTGCAAGCCTCGGCAGTACAGCCGCTGGTGTTGTCCTTCGGATAGAAGTAGAGCACCAGCTTTCTGCCTTTATAGTCACTCAGACGGATGTCCCGTCCCTGTTCGTCCTTGCCCAGAATCTCGGGCGCCTTGTCTCCAATGTTCATAGATTGTCGGATGTTAGTTGATACTGATGAGTGAAACGGCGAAGCCACCACCGGGGGCTTCTTTCAGCTTCAGCACATCACCCCGTTTGACGGTGCGCTTGGTGATGGTGTAGGCCTTGGGGTTGGTGTCGTAGTGGGCATCTTTGGCGTCGGCATAGATGGTGCAGGCGTATTTGCGGCCCTTGTCCAGAAAGTCGAGCTTGATGACGCTCTGGTGACCGTTCTCGTCGCACTTGCCGCCGATGAACCAGTTGTTGGTGCCCTTGGCCTTGCGGGCTACGGTGATGTAGTCGGCAGGCTCTGCCTCGAGGTAGATGCTCTCGTCCCAGTCGCAGGCTACGTCGCGGATGAACTGGAAGGCATCATCGTACTGCTCGTAGTGTTCGGGCAGGTCGGCAGCCATCTGCAGGGGCGAGTACATGGTGAGGTAGAGGGCCAGCGAGCCGGCAATGGTGATGCGGGCCCACGAGGTGTTGTCGCTCCACGTGCTGAGCTTGGTCTCGAAGATACCGGGGGTATAGTCCATCGGTCCGCCTTGCAAGCGGGTGAAAGGCAGGATGCAGGTGTGGTCAGGCCGGGAACCGCCAAAGGCTTCGTACTCCGTACCACGGGCAGACTCGCCACCCACCAGGTTGGGATAGGTGCGGCAGAGTCCTGTGGGACGTGTTGCCTCGTGCGAGTTGACCATGATGTGGTGCTTGGCAGCCTCCTTGATGACATAGAGGTAGTGGTTGTTCATGGACTGAGAATAGTGGTGGTCTCCACGGGGGATGATGTCACCCACATAGCCCGTCTTGACAGCGTCATAGCCGTAGTGGTTCATTAGCTGGTAAGCCTCCTTGATGTGGCGTTCGTAGTTCTGGGTTGACGAACTGGTCTCGTGGTGCATCAACAGTTTGACACCCTTGGAGTGTGCATAGTCGTTGAGCATCTTGAGGTCAAAGTCGGGATAGGGTGTCTGGAAGTCGAACACGTCGCGTTTCCACATGTTGGCCCAGTCTTCCCAACCGACATTCCAGCCTTCGACCAATACCTCGTCGAGTCCGTTCTTGGCAGCGAAGTCAATGTATCGCTTGACCTTCTCGTTGTTGGCAGCATGACGGCCGTTGGGAGTTGAGAGTTGATAGTTAATAGTTGATAGTTGGACGCTGGGGTAGTCGTTGGTATAGTTCCAGGTGGACTTGCCGACAATCATTTCCCACCACACACCACAGTACTTGGTAGGATGAATCCACGAGGTGTCCTCCAGTTTGCAAGGTTCGTTGAGGTTGAGGATGAGGTTGGAGGACAGCATGTCGCGGGCATCGTCTGAGACGATGATGGTGCGCCAGGGAGTCTCACAGGGTGTCTGCATAGCTCCCTTCAGCCCTGTGGCATCGGGTGTCAGATGGCTGACGAAGGTGAAAGGCTGTGGCAGCGGATAACGCGAAGGCAGGGGATTGGGGGTATAGGCATTGCTGCTGCCCATCAGTTTGGTAGACAGTGCCTTGGTCTGGGCATCAACCAGTTCCAGATGCATGGTGGCATAGTCCAGACAGGCAGCCTCGTGGATATTGATGTAGAGTCCGTCCTGCGACTTCATCTGCAGAGCGGTCTGAACACCCGTTTCCGAGAATACGGCCACTGATGAGTTGCCCCAATTGACAGCCTTGTTGAAGCGTCCGCGAATCTCGGACAGCTTGCTCTGCTGTGTCTCCTGTTCCTGGGTATCGTAGTCGCCCGGCAGCCACCAGGCCGTGTGGTCACCAGCCATCGCAAACTCTGTGCGCTCGTCCTGGATGAGGAAGTAGTTCAGCTCGGGCTGTTGTGGGAACTCATAGCGGAAGCCCACGCCGTCGTCATAGACACGGAAGCGCAGCACCATCTGGCGCTGTTCTGCCGGCTGCTGAAGTACGGCAGCGTACTCGTTGTAGTGGTTGCGGATGTCATGGGTCTCGCCCCAGACGGGTTGCCACGTCTCGTCGAAGGTTGCTGTCTGCTCACTCTTCAGCGTGAAGCCGTCCATGAGGTCAGTCTCCTTCAGCCCCTTGGAGGCGTGCTTGTCGCGAGCCAGTTCCAGTCCCAGGTGTGAGGGACGGATGACGTCACGTCCCTTGTAGGTAACGCTGTAGACGGGACGTCCCTGTTCTACGTTGAAGTTCAGCACCACATTGCCGTTAGGCGACTTGGTCTCTGTAGCCCATGCTGTTAGGGGCAGTAAAAGTATGGCCAGGAATAAGTTTCTGTGTTTCATATTCATTTTCTTCCACTGTGTGTGATTAATGTCTTCACCTCTTCGTTGAACTCGTCAGCCTGTAGCAGCTGCTCGATGGTCAAGTGCATACGATAGCGCCAGTAGTGACGCGGATTGGCCGGGATGTTGATGCGCTCGGCATTCTGGTCGGGCAGTCGCAGGCGCTCGTCGATGGAGAGCCAGTCCTGCAGCGACAGCAGGCAGAGCATGGACGGTGAGGTCAGCTGGCGGCTCACGATGTCCTTGGCCAGCCATCCGGGCAGGGGGTGAGGAGCCTCTCCGCTACGACGCAGAGGGCCATTGAAGTAGGCCTGAGTCTGCTCTTCGTCTTCGTCCCACCACTGACGCAGGGTAGGCATGTCGTGGGTCGAGAAGGTGCAGACGCTGCGATAGGGGTTGTGCGACAGTTTACCAAAGCGGGTATTGGGATCCTTGGGCATGGTCTGGATTTCGAGTGACAGGATGCGTAGCTCGTTCATCACCCAGGGAACACAGTCGGGCACCATACCTAAGTCCTCTGCACACACCAGCATACGGGTGGCCTGTGTCAGTCGAGGCAGTTTCTTCATGGCCTCCTGATACCAGAACTGGTTGTTACGACGGTAGAAGTAGTCGTTGTATAGTCGGTTGAAGTGATACTTCTGTCCCTCGTCCAGCTGTTCGTAGGCCTGCTGGTATTGTACGGCAATGCGTGGATGCCAGCGGTCATTGCGCTTGTGGTCTACCAAGAACAGGCCCTCGTTGAATGTCACTCCGTAGGCTTCTATCTCTTCTTTGCTCAGTCCGAGGGCCGGAGCAAACTGACCCATCAGTCCCGACTTTTCAGGTACGGGAATCTCCCAGATGCGGAAGAAGCCCAGGACATGGTCTATGCGGTAGGCGTCAAAGTACTGAGCCATCTTGCGGAAACGGCGTACCCACCACGAACAGCCGTCCTTCAGCATCTCGTCCCAGTTGTAGGTGGGGAATCCCCAGTTCTGCCCGTCGGCAGAGAACGGATCGGGTGGGGCACCGGCCTGACCGTTCAGGTTGAAATACTTTGGTTCTATCCAAGCCTCCACACCATCACGGCTGATACCGATGGGGATGTCACCCTTCAGGATGACGCGGTTCTTGCGGGCATAGTCATGGGCAGCACGCATCTGCCGGTCAAGGTTGTATTGTACGAAATACCAGAACTCCTGTTGGCTGTCAGCCTTGGTCTTTGTACTTTTGGCTTCCTTGGGCCATTTAGAGAATTCTGCCGTGCCGTACTTGTCGCGATTGACGCAGAACAGTGCATAAGGCTCCAGCCACACTTTGTTCTCTTCAAAGAACTCTTTGTAGGCCTTGGTAGCCTTCACCTTCTTCCACTCTTGTGCAAAAAGCTCGTGCAGGTAGTCCATCTTGGCAGTGAACATACGCTCGTAGTCAATCTGTGACAAGGCGTTCAGCTCCTGGCGCAACTGCTCGAAGTGCGCTTTCTTCTCCTGATCCTTGAGCTCGGGCAACTGACGGAAGTCCGTATATTGCGGATGCAGGGCATAGATGCTGATGGAGTTGTAAGGATAGGAATCCTGCCAAGTGTGCGTGATATTCGTATCGTTGATGGGCAGTACCTGCAGGATGCGCTGGTTGGTTTTGGCAGCCCAGTCAATCATCAGTTTCAGGTCTCCGAAATCGCCCACACCGAATGACCCCTCACTGCGCAGTGAGAAGACGGGGATGACGGTGCCGGCTCCCTTCCACGGATAGATGGGGAAGTATGCCTGAGCGAGTTCATATACCAGCACCTCGTTGTCATTGACCAGAGGCAGGTCGATGCAACGGTTGGCACCCTCTTCCCAAAGTGGAGTATAGTCTGGTTCCGTGTCGAGGATGGCAAACTTGAATTCGAAGCGTCCTACAGGCAGTTTGAGGGCATCGAGACTGACCACCCACTCGTTGCATTCGTGCTCTGTCATGGGCAGGGCTTTCTTGATGTCCCAGGCGCCCAGTTGCTGAGGCTCGCCCACAATGGCCAGACGCTCACCCAGTCGCAGTTGTGGGGCACGAACCTTCAGACGCACCGTCCGCTGGTATTCCGTCGGGGTGGTGAGGGCCCGCTTGCGTGCCATCACGCAGTCTGTGAATGCCGAACTATACATATAGGCATCCTCAGGAATGTCCAGCCAGTGGTCATAGACCGTATAGCGTGCCCCCTTGACGGCGGCAAACTCCAAGCGGTGGGGTTCCATGAGCCACTCGTGGCGTACCTCTGTTTCACCACGGAGGAGGCTGTAGTAATAGTCAATATACGTACCAGTCTTGGGGGCTTTGGTCAGTTCGCAGAACCAGTGGTACCCGTCAAGTGTTGTCATCTTGTGAGTGGTGGCCTTCTCTTCGCCGGAAAGGATGTTCAGTACCAACTCTTCACCAAAAGTTGTCTGATATTCCACGTTGAATAATATTTTCATAAGTAATTATGATTTAGTTGTTTGTTATATTCGTGCAATCGTTTGCATTTTATTTCTTCTCCTTGATAATGGAAACGCAACAAGCGCCCATCAACATACTGACTCCAGCCACAATCATCATGGTGGACTGATGTCCGCCAACCAGCGAGAAGACGGTGCCGCCACAAAGGGCTGCAATAATCTGGGGCAAGCAGATGGTTCCGTTGAACAGCCCCAGATATGCCCCCATGTGACCATAACCCTCCAGAGCATTGGTGACAAAGGTAAACGGCATGGCCAGCATGGCAGCCCAGCCGCAGCCAATGAGCAGGAAGGGCACTATCTGTCCGTACATATCAGGGACGAAGGGGATGAGGATGAACCCCAGACCGCCCAGTACCAGGCTGACCGCATAGGCCATCTTCGAGTTCTTAAAGCGCGGCAACAGCGTAGCCCATACCACAGACCCCATAGCCTGAATGGCATAGAGCACGCCTGTCCAGTTGCCGGCTACCTGATAGGCTTCGGAGGTCGGGTCGGTGGTGTTCCATACCGTCTCAGACACAGCATCTACCACGTAGGTCCACATATACAGCATACCACCCCAGCAGAAGAACTGCACCAGCCCTACCTTCCAGAAGGTGGAAGGAGCGTTCTTCAGCAGCACGAACCAGTTGGCAGAGTCTTTCTGGTTCTCTTGCTGCTTCAGCCCATGGTACTGTGCATACTCTTCAGGTGGCATTTCCTTCACTTTGACAGTCGTATAGATTACACACAGAATCAAGATAGCCGCACCGATGTAGAACGACCAGATGACAGAGTCGGGAACCACACCCTCCTGGGCTACGTTCTTCACGCCAACCCATGTCAGGATGAAGGGGAAGAGGAATCCGACAACGGAACCGGCATTGCACAGAAACGACTGGATGCTGTAAGCCTTGGCCTTCTGCTCTTCGTTGACCATGTCGCCCACCAGCATCTTGAACGGCTGCATGGCCATATTGATGCTGGTGTCGAGCAGCATCAGTGCGATGAGTCCGAAGATGAGTGCCGTTGACACAGCCAGGTGGAGCGAGCCGGAATTAGGCAGCAGGCACATGACGGCTACGGCCACGGCTGCTCCTAAAAACAAATAAGGTATGCGCCGTCCGTAGCGGCACCAGGTCTTGTCTGACAGTGTGCCGACAATGGGTTGGACGAGGATACCCATCAAGGGAGGTAAAATCCAGAAGAAACTCAGGTCGTGAGGGTCAGCACCCAACGTGCGGAAGATGCGCGAGATGTTAGCACTCTGCAGGGCATAGGCAATCTGCACTCCGAAGAATCCAAAACTCAGATTCCACAGACTCCAAAACGGTAAATTAGGTTTTTGTTTCATATATTATAGCTTTTAATTCTCAATTCTCAACTCTCTCACCTCGTTGTACCTCTGATGACCAGGCGTGTGCGGACAATGCGGCGTTCAGCCTTGTCCAACGGGATGGTACCTTCTACGTGGCCTATCAGAATGTCGGCAGCCTCCTCGCCCACCTTGATGCCACGTTGTTCCACGGTGGTTAGCATGGGGTCGCAAGCTACCGCTCGCTGGCCGTTGGTGAAGCCACAGACGGAAATGTCTTGAGGTACCTTGAATCCCATGCGCTTGGCAGTGTACAGAATGCCGATAGCCGTATCGTCGTTGACGGCAAAGAAGCCGTCGGGTACGATGTCGCCCTTCAAAAGCTCTGGTGTGATGGCCTCGGCATCCGTGCGGTTGTCGCAGATGCGCGTCAGTGACTCGTCGTAGGTTATACCATGCTTCAGCAAAGCATCTTTATAGCCATTAAAACGGTTCTTCGATATTTCCAGATTCAGGGCAGCGCCATAGAAGGCAATGCGCTTACAACCTGTCTCTATCAAGTGCGTTACAGCATTGAAAGCCCCCATGTAGTCATCGACTACCACGCGGCTTGCATTCACGCCTGTACATATTCTATCATAGAAGACCAGAGGGACACCAGCATCCATCAGACGCAGAAAGTGGTCGTATTTCTGGGTGTCTTTGGCCTGCGACACGATGATGCCACACACCTTGTTCTCGTAGAACGACTGGCAGATGCGCACCTCCCGTTCATACTTCTCGTCGCTCTGGGCCACCATGATGCGATAGCCACGGGCAGATGCCTCTTCCTCGATGCCTGCCAGCACTGACGAGAAATAGAAATGGGTAAACTCCGGAATGATGACACCTATGACCTTCATTGGCTGTACCTTTGAGAAGCGTAGCGATTCGGCAATGACATTAGGTGTGAAGTTGTGTTCACGGGCATACTGCTGGATAGCTGCACGACGTTCTGCCGAGATGCGCGGCGAGTCCTTCAGTGCTCGTGACACGGTAGCCACCGAGATTCCAAACTCGCGGGCTATGTCCTTCATTGTCAATGGCGTCTTTTCTGTCATGTGGTTCTTAGTTTCTGTTTGCAAAGTTAGGGAAAAGTTTCTTTCGATGTCACTTTACCTTATTTATTTATCAATAAACGCAAATGCAAACGTTTGCATTGTGTCAGTTGTACATTTTTATGAAAAAAAGAACTAACGAATCAAAACTATTCCTATCTTTGCACTTGATTTAAATCAATATACCGAAATTTTGAGAACTTACTATCTTATACTAACTTTAAAAATTAAATGATGAAGCAGGTAAACATTAAAATTCTTCGCTCTGCGAAGCGATGGAATCGATTACCGTTTAGGATGCTGTTCCTTTTGTTAGGATTGTTCCTATCGGTAGGAGCCTTTGCGCAGATTGACGTCAAAGGCCATGTTAAAGATGCTCAGGGTGAACCTATCATCGGTGCCACCGTACGTGTAGCCAATACACAGATTGCTACCGTTACCGACTTCGATGGTAATTTCGTCTTGAAAGCCAACCAAGGAGCCGACATCAGCATCAGCTA
>CAMOWH010000095.1:0-8279 GCA_946628315.1 uncultured Prevotella sp. | reverse complement strand
TCTGGTGTAATGGTGGCGGCGTCCGTATGGTCGCTGCTCATCCCTGCGATGGAGATGGAGGAAGCCAAGGGTGCCTGGTCGGTATTTCCGGCTGCTGTGGGATTCTTGTTGGGTATCGCTTTCCTGTTAGCACTCGACGAACTGACTCCCCACTTGCACATCGGCACAGAAACCCCAGAGGGTCCACGTTCACACCTCTCGCGTACGGCTATGCTGGCACTTGCCGTCACCATCCACAACCTGCCAGAGGGAATGGCAGTGGGCGTAGTATTTGCCGGATCCGAAGAGGGCGCAGCAGGACTCTCATTGGCCAGCGCATTGGCTGTATCCATCGGTATCGCTATTCAAAACGTACCAGAGGGAGCCATCATCTCTATGCCCATGCGGGCAGCAGGCAATAGCAAATGGCGCTCGTTCGTCATTGGCAGTTTGAGCGGAGCCGTGGAGCCATTAGGCGGACTGGCAGTAGTGCTGCTGGCTTCGCTAATGACACCAGTGCTGCCCTATACGCTCGCATTTGCAGCAGGCGCCATGTTCTACGTTGTGATAGAAGAGCTCATTTCTGAGGCTTCAGAGGGCGAACACAGCAATCTGAGTACGATAGGTTTTGCCATCGGCTTTGTGTTGATGATGGTGCTCGATGTAGTCATGGGATAGATAGTTAAGTCATTAAGTCAATAACCCGCCCTTATTCGACGATAAGGGCGGGTTATTATATATGAGAGGTCGGAATGTCTACTTCTTCTCTTCCTCTGCTACAGGCTGGTCAGCCTTGGCAGGAGCCTTCTTGGCTGCGGCCTTCTTTGCAGGAGCTTTCTTGGTCGCCGGTTTCTTAGCAGAAGCTTTCTTCTCTTCAACTGCAGGTTCATACTTCTCGAGACGGGCCTTCAGACGGGTAATCTCAGCGTCCTTCATCTCAATCTCGTCACCCTGATTGCGGATGGTAGTGAGCAGGGCGTTCAGTTCGTCGTTCTCAATCTCCTGAGGATAGAGGGCGTTGACTCTGTTGATGAAGTCACCCAATATGTTCATGTAGTTGGTGAAGGCATCGAACGGGCCGCTGTAGATGCCACGATCCAGACCTACGTTAGAGGGCTTGGTGGTCATGAAGCGGAAGTTGTTGGAAGCCTGCAGGTAGTCCCAGTCCTGATTGATGCGGGGATCGTCAGCAATGCGCAGGCGGTCGGCCACAGAGTAGAGTTTGTTGAAAGCCTCACGCTGCATGGCGTTACCCAGCCAGCATGAGCAGTCGCGCTCTTCGTCAACCCACGACAAGGTATCGGGCACATCCAGATTGCCCACACTCTTCACCTTCATGCAGATTTCAGTAGGTGTTGAGAACGTGATACCTTTCTCCTTGGCACAAGCAGGCAGAGCCTTCAGGAAGTCAAGGATGTTGCTGGACAGCGGCTGGGCGATACCCAAAGCAGACAGCTCCATGAAGATGTTGATGATCTGCTCCTCTTCTGGCAAGCGAGCAATGCGGTCTATATAAGCATCGGCAAACAGGGGATAACCTGCCCAGTCGCTATTGTTGAAGCGCAGCGAGATATCGTCTGACAATTCTACATCACGCAACAACAGCTTCAGGTTGGGTGCGATGTTACAGTTGTAGACATAGTGGGGCGACTTCCAGCCGAGGACGTGCTTGGCACCCTCGGTCAGCATACCCTTGAAGCCCATGGCAGCAATCTGTCCGCCGATGTCGTCAGAATAGATGAGCGATGAGTTGCGGGCTACAGTAGGCTTCTTGCCGAAGTACTCCTCCATCTTGGCACACTGCTTCTTGACGTCGAGGGCAAATGTCTCCTCGTTGGCCAATGAAGACAAACCGTGAGAGTAAGGCTCAGCCAGGAACTCTACGCAACCGGTCTGGTTGAGTTCCTGCAACTTCTCAAGCACCTGAGGAGCGTGCATCTCAAGCTGCTCAATACCTGTGCCAGAGAGTGAGAAGGCTACTTTGAAATACTGGCCATTCTCGCGAATCATGTCGCCGATAGCGTTCAGGGCAGGCATGTACGAGCGATTGGCAATGTCGGTGATGCTACGCTCATTCTCGTAGTCATCATAGTAATAATGGTCGGTACCGATATCGAAGAAACGGTAGCGCTTCAGATGGATAATCTGATGTATCTCGAAATATAAACAAATTGTTTTCATTGTCTTTTACTTTTTTACCTTTTAACTATTTTACCTTTTATTGTTCCCAGCCGAGGGTACGCTTGTAGAGTGTGGCAATCCAGGCACCGACTTTCTCCCAAGTAATCTGGTCAACCTCGTTCTTACCCTCTTCCTTGAGATACTTGAAGAGCGACTCGTTGGCGCAGATGCTGTAGATGGCGTCGGCCAGTGCATGAATGTCCCAGTAGTCAACCTTGATACAGTTGTTCAGAATCTCGGCGCAGCCTGACTGCTTGGAAATGATAGACGGCGTGCCGCACTGCATAGCCTCCAACGGCGAGATGCCGAAAGGCTCAGAGACAGAAGGCATCACGTAGACATCAGAATCCTTGAGGCACTCGTAAACCTGCTTTCCGCGCATGAACCCAGGGAAGTGGAACCGGTCGGCAATGCCACGCTCGGCAGCCAGTTGAATCATGGCATCCATCATGTCGCCCGAACCGGCCATGCAGAAGCGCACATGCTTGGTGCGGCGGATGACCATGTTGGCAGCCTCGACGAAGTACTCAGGCCCTTTCTGCATGGTGATACGTCCGAGGAAGGTCACCACCTTGTCCTTACCCGTATGGTCCGGACGCGGAATGGCCTGATACTCTTCGGGCAACGGATATACTGCATTGTGAACAGTGAAGCACTTGCGCGGATCCTGATGATACTGGTTGATAACCGTCTGGCGGGTCAACTCTGATACGCACATGATGCAGTCGGCATTGTCCATACCATTCTTCTCGATGCTGTAGACGGTGGGGTTCACCTTGCCGCGCGAACGGTCGAAGTCGGTAGCATGGACATGGATGCACAAGGGCTTGCCGCTGACCTGCTTGGCATGGATGCCGGCAGGATAGGTCAGCCAGTCGTGGGCGTGGATGATGTCGTAGTCGAAGGTACGAGCCACCACACCAGCGATAATCGAGTAGTTGTTGATTTCCTCGTGCAGGTTGCCAGGATAGCCTCCTGCAAACTCCATGGCACCCAAATCGTTGACGTGCATGTAGTTGAAGTCAGCATAGAGGTGATCGCGCAGGCGGAAATAGAGGTCGGGATCCATGATGTTCCCTACCCGCTCGCGCACATAGTCAGCCGACACGTCGCGCCAGGCAATGGGCACAGCATTCATGGCTACGATGTTGCAGGCCGAACGGTCTTCGTCGCCAAAGGGATGAGGCAGACAGAGCGTGATGTCCATGTCGCCCTGGGCGTGCAGGCCCTGAGAGATACCATAGTTAGCGGTGGCCAGTCCACCGAATACGTGAGGAGGATACTCCCATCCAAACATTAGTACTTTCATATAGCGTCCTCCTTATTTATTTTTGATAAGTGTACTTCTCCAGCAACTTCAGCGTACGCAGGATTTCAGCCACATTCATGGCGAAAGCCATAGCACCACGTCCGTGGAACGGCGGATTGCCGTCGAACAGTTCGCTGATAGTTCCCAGAGCATGATAGTTAATCTCGTCTTCGTAGCCCACCATCTGACGCTCGATGAACGACAGGCGGGTACGCTTGTAGAGCTTCAGACAAGCCTCCATGTAGAATCCGCCCAGCCAAGGCCAAGCAGTGCCCTGATGGTAAGCATAGTCGCGCTGCGTCTGCGGGCCGACATACATAGGATTGTAGCCGCCGCTCTTAGGCGACAGCGAGCGCAGTCCCTTTGGAGTCAGTAACTCGCGGGTACAGATGTCGAGCACGCTCTTCTTCTGGTCTTGCGACAGCGGCGAGTAGTCGAGTGCCACAGCGAAGATCATGTTCGGGCGTACGCTCCAGTCCATCATGTTGCCATCAACATAGTCCAGCAGATAGCCGTACTCATTCATGAAGGTGTCAACGAACGACTGCTTGCAGACCTCAGCACGCTTCTCTAACTTCTCTGCCAGTTTCTTGTCGCCGAACTCGGCCTCCAAGGCAGCACAAAACTTCAGGGCGTTGTACCACAGGGCATTGAACTCAACGATGTAGCCAGAGCGTGGAACAACAGGGCGCCCGTTAGCAGTCGAGTTCATCCACGTGATGGCCTTGTCGCGACCATTAGCGTAGAGCAGGCCGTTGTCGTCGAGACGCATATTGGAGTTGCCACCCTCGATAACATATTTCACGATGTCCTTGACCAGCTTGCCATAACGTTTGTATCCCTTCTCGACACCGGCGTCCTTGGCGTACTGCTGGATAGCCCAGACAGCCCATAGAGGAACGTCGGGATGCTCAATCTCGTACATCTTCACGCTGAGAGGCTTGTCTTCCATAAACTCACGGAGACCCTTCTCGGCAGTCTTCATCACGTGTTCGAAGTAGTCCTGCTCACCAATGGCCAGCGTCAGACCAGGCAGTGCGATAAACGTATCGCGGGCACGGGCCTTGAACCAAGGATAACCAGCCAACAGATAACGGTCGTCACTGTCGTCAAGATGTTCCGGCGAACTGCCACTACGGCGATCGCGGAAGTGGAACTGATGAGCTGCAGCCACCAGACAGTGATAGAAGTTGTCGCGCGGCTGGCGAATGTCAATCTCTTTCTGGAACAGCGTCTTCAGCGTAGAGCTCTTAATCTCCTTCGTCGAAGCAGCGAAGATGATGCTCTCGCCCTTCTTGATGCTGACTTCGAAGTAGCCGGGTACGTAGAGGTCTTCGTTAGAAGCGTAGCCACGCTCCTGCTCCTTGGGATACTCAATGCCACGATACCAGTCGGGCTGGAAGACGAACTCGTTCTTCTTGTTGAACTGCATGTAGAGGTCAGGATAGCCAGCATACATACACGTCTTGATACCATTGTCCACCTCGTGGTACTCACGCGAGGCTGTGGCGTTCTCGTGTGTAAACTGGCGCACTGAACGGAATGCCAGGAAAGGACGGAAACGCAACGTCGTTGCCGAATGGGCATCCTCCAGCGTATAGCGAATCAGGATGCGGTCCTCATAGGTTTGGAAGATGGTCTCCCTTTTTAACACTACGCCACCAACGCGATAGAGCGTGGTGGGCACTACGTCGCAAGTGAACTCACGGATGTACTTGTGACCATTAGGGCTGAAGTTGTTGCCCTGATACTTGTGGAGTCCGAGATTGAACTCTGCACCGTGCTGAATAACCGTGCAGTCGAACGACGACAACAACACATGGTTCTCGTCATCGAGTTCTGGCACGGGAACAACGAGCAAACCGTGATACTTACGTGTGTTACAATCTACCAGTGTAGACGCACTGTAGGCACCAGAACGGTTAGTCCGAAGCAATTCACGACGGAGGGATTCCTCCAAGTTGGTCATTACAGCTTTTTCTAATCGTAAATAACTCATAGTTCCTTAATAGGGTATTTATTTTGTTTTAGGATTCGTAAAAATCTCCCTCAAAAGTACACAATTTCATTGTGACTGCAAAATAAAAAAGGCACTTTTTTTCAAAAACGCCTTTTTTTTCAGTTATTTCACATTTTCTTAGTCCGGAATGAGGAAATTTATGACTTCTTGTTCCACACTAATGCGATATGAGCCGACAGGTGTACCTATGAGTCGTCCGTCAACACCAACCAGTGCGTGTTTGGCCTCAACGACCTCCACCTCGCGGGTGCGATAGGGATGTACGCTACGGTGGTTCAGGAAGCGTCCCGTCAGCAGGAGCCATAGGCCGGCAAAGACCTGGACAATCTCGGCATGGTAGACCAGCGAGACGTCGAGCATACCGTTATAAGGCACTGCACTGGGTGTCTGTCCATAACCCGGACCAGACCCCACGCACATAGTCATAATCTTACGCTCTACAGTATCGTAGTTAATCTTGACTTTCACCTTGTACTCCATGCGGTGGAATATCATGAGGAACAGGGAGGCAATAAATGAGAGCGTACGCGAGCCCAACAGCGAGTGTGCCTGCCGGCGAAGGTTCATGACGTCGGCAATGAGACCCACATTGACACAGTTGAGAAAATAGCGATGACACTGTTCCTCCTGCTTGTTCTGGTAACGGATACAGCCCAAGTCTATCTTGCGTACACGATGCTTGATAAGCCAATCGACGGTCTGCTCCAAATTGCCTTCCTTGAAGTCCCAATAGCGGGCAAAATCATTCATCACGCCATTGGGTATGACACCCAAGGCAATCTCGTCGCGAACCTGCTTTTCTTCCTTCATCAGGCAATTGGCAGCATCGTTCAGAGCCGAGTCGCCACCCACTACAATGATGGTCTTGTAACCATTATGGATAAGCATGGTTACAAGTCGCTCAACGCTGTCCGTAGACTCGCTCTGCACGAAATCGTACTGAACCTGACGTTCGTCCAGCGCCTTCTGGATTCGCTCCCGTTGCTTGTTGCTATGTCCTTTGGGACAGTACAGAATGCCCCATCTATTTTGTTCAGAATTCATAGTCCAGAGTTTTGAGTTATCTGTATAATTGCTTTTACTTTTTCGTCCATAGGCTGCAAGGCATCTATCCAATGAATGGCGAATCCACGGCGCTCCATACCTCGGAACCAAGTCATCTGCCGTTTGGCAAACTGGTGGATGGCTATTTCCAAACGTTGGAACATCTCGTCGTAGGTGACCTGACCTGTCACGTACTCCGTTACGAACTTGTACTCCAATCCGTAGTATATCAAGTCTTCTGCAGGAATACCCTCGTCCAGCAGGCCCCGCACTTCATCAACCATTCCCCCTTCCAATCGGGCTTTCAGCCTGTTGGTGATTTTCTGTCTTCTCGTCTCTCGATCGATGTTGACGCCAATGATGACGGAGTTGACCGGGGGCAGTTCACGACGTGGCACCGGATGATGCAGGTTATAGGTTTCAATCTCAATGGCACGGATGGCTCGCTGACACGAGTCCACATCCGTCTTATTGTGCATGTTGGAGCCGTTCTGTCGCTTCAGTTCCACCAGCATCCGCGTCAGTTCGTCCAGCGTCTTGTCTTCCAAACTTTTCCGGAGTTCAGGATTCTGCGGAACGGGGGACAGTTTGTAGCCTTTCAGCACAGCTTCAATGTACAGTCCTGTGCCACCACACAAAATAGGAGTCTTCCCTCTACCTATTATATTATGATAGGCGTCGAAGAAGTCCTGCTGATATTGGAACAGGTTATACTTGGTGCCTGGCTCTGCAATGTCAATCAGATGGTAGGGAACATCTCCGTAGTCTTCAAGGTCCTTACCCGTCCCAATATCCATCCGACGATATACCTGTCGCGAGTCGGCAGAGATAATCTCCCCGCCAACCTCTCTTGCCAACGAGGCAGCCAAAGGGGTCTTTCCGCTGGCAGTGGGGCCAAGTATGGTAATCATCCGTTCCGACATATGCTGACAAGCAAGACTAAATATCGGCTATATCACGTCTTCTTTTCTCAGGTAATACTTCATGCTCTCACGGGCATTCAGTTTGTATTTCAGGTCGTGGAAATTGTCTATCACCCAGCGTCCGTCCTCATACACCATATCGATTCGGGCCGGCGTGTACGAGTCTGCACTGTAGGCCACAAAATTGACAGATGCCGTCATAACGGAATCCATTGACAATCGGCTTACCTCAAAGTCGTCAAAGGTTACAATGCCTGGTTCACGAGTCATTGTCCAGTGCTCTATCTCGAAAAACAAGGTGGCAGTCTCTTCCTCTTTACAACGCACTTGCATAAGCATCTTGTTCCACGACTTCGAACAGTAGGCCTTGTCAAACAGGTCGCCCATCGGGGCACCACCCGTACTCATAGTGTTATATCGGACCATGCTGAATATACTTCTCGCACGCTCCAACACAATGCCTTTTTCAATCATCTGCTGCATCTCACTGTTCTGGGTGCTGACCGATTGCACACTATTTTGAACCAAGACCGTGCCGGCATAGTCCCTTGCTACCTCGTCCTTGTTCTTCTGGCAGCTCATCAGCACAACAGGTATGACAAACAGCCACCAATTGACCTTAAAAAACAACAAACTTTTCAATGGTTATGATATAAACTATAAATTCTGGTTGCAAAGATAAACAAAAAAAGCCGTCCGACAAAATCGGACGGCAATTTTTTTATTCGTTGAAATGATTATTTCAGCTCAGCGAGGTACTTGATGGTGCGAACCATCTGAGAAGTATAAGAGTTCTCATTGTCGTACCAAGCAACAACCTGAA
>CAMOWH010000094.1:0-8292 GCA_946628315.1 uncultured Prevotella sp. | reverse complement strand
ACTTGGGTAGGGCTTGGGTATGACTTGCATGGCTTTAGCTGAATAGCATAGTGTGACAAAAAGGGAAGATGGCTTGGAAGTTTCAAAATTATAGCGCTTCTAAGTATTGCCGTAGAAGTTAAAAAGCACTATCAGAAAACGTTTTATTGCGATAAGTGTTTGCTATTTTAAAATAGTTTTCGTATCTTTGCCCGCTAAATATGAAAAATATCAAGTGGGGCTTCATCGGTTGCGGTGATGTTGTTGAGAAAAAAAGCGGTCCAGCCTTTTCTGAGGTGGAAGGATCCAGTGTGGTTGCTGTGATGAGTCGCAGCGAGGGCAAGGCCCGCAGCTATGCCGAGCGTCACGGAATAGGCCATTGGTACAAAGATGCCCAGGAGCTGATTGACGACGACGAGGTGAATGCTGTCTATATAGCCACTCCTCCGTCGAGTCATGCCACCTATGCCATTATGGCCATGAAGGCTGGCAAACCTGTTTATGTCGAGAAACCGCTGGCATCGTCCTATGAGGACTGCCTGCGCATCAATCGTGTGTCCGAGGAGACTGGCATACCTTGTTTCTGTGCATACTATCGCCGCCAGCTTCCGTACTTTGGGAAGGTGAAGGAGATAGTCGAACGGGGTGTCATAGGCCAGGTGGTCAATGTTCAGGTACGCTTTGCCGTTCCTCCTCGTGAAGCCGACTATGCTGTCGACGGCAAGCTGCCTTGGCGACTGCAACCCCAGATTGCGGGTGGCGGCTATTTCTACGATATGGCTCCTCACCAGCTGGACTTCCTGCAGCAGCTGTTTGGAGTCATTGTGGAGGCTCGTGGCATCTGCGCCAATCGTGGAGGCCTTTATGCGGCCGAGGATACGGTGAACGCCTGCTTCGAGTTCGAGAACGGACTCTCTGGTGCCGGCTCGTGGTGTTTTGTGGCTCACGAGTCTGCCTGCGAGGACCGCATCCACCTGGTGGGCAATCGTGGGGCTGTGTCGTTCTCAGTCTTCGACTATCAACCCATCCACCTCTATACGATGTCTGGTGAAGAGAACTTCGTGGTGCCTAATCCACCTTACGTGCAGGCTCCGCTAATCAAGAATGTGATAGAACATCTGCAGGGCATCAGCGTCTGCAGTAGTACCAGCCAGTCGGCCACACCTGTCAACTGGGCATTGGACTGTATTCTTGGAAAATTCTGAATCGATGCGAAAGGTTGTGTTCCTGCTGATGTTGATGACGAGCCTGATGGCGATGGCTGGCGACTCCCTGAGTGTGGAGCCTGCTCCTGTCTCCAAGAAGGGCAGCTGGCTGAAGCGTGTCATCGACGCTTTCAGTGACCAGGACACACTCTATGTTGAGCCCCAGCATTACAACTGGGCACTCATGCTGCAGTCAGTCACTACCTACGACTACTATCGTCTGAGCACGACGGGACCCAACGGACAGTCCATTTCGTTCTCGCCCCAACTCGACGTCCGCTTCGGACCTTATTTCGGGTGGCGCTGGGTATTCCTCGGATATACGGTCGACCTGCGCAACCTGAACATCTTCAACAAGTCGCCTAAGTTCGAGCTGGATGCCAGCATCTATAGTGCCCGCTTTGGTGCCGACTTGTTCTTTCGTCGGACGGTAAATGACTATAAGATTCGCAGTGCCTACATGGGCCCTGACATCAATACCCGGAATCTGGAGGGGGTTGCCTTCGATGGCCTGAAGGTCAGCATCACAGGTGTCAACCTCTACTATATCTTCAACTACAGGCACTTCTCCTATCCGGCCGCCTTTGCACAGAGTTCCTGTCAGAAAATCAGTTGTGGCACGTGGATGGCCGGATTGGGTTATCTGAACAATCACATCGACTTCGACTATGAGCGTATGGAGGCATTGACCAAGGAGCACCTCGGACAGGAAGTCAAGCTCGACAGCGGTTTCCATTTCAACAGTGTCAAGTATCGTAATATCAGTGCTTCCGTGGGCTATGCCTACAACTGGGTCTTTGCACGCAACTGGCTGTTTTGCAGTAGTTTGTCGATGGCCATAGGATACAAGAAGTCCTATAGTGAGGATGAGAAGAGTATTAATAGTGGCTTCGACTTCAGTAATTTCAACATTGATGGCATCGGACGCTTCGGAATCGTATGGAACAATACCAAGTGGTATGCGGGTGCGTCGGCCATCGTCCGGGCCTACAACTACCATAAGTCGCGATTTGCCGCTAACAACATCTTTGGCGACTTCAATATTTATGTCGGATTAAACTTTGGTCCTCGTGGACCGTATAAGAAAAAAAGGACGTTATGAAGAGACACTGCATATTGACAATGATATTCCTCGCGGCACTCACTGTGCAGGCACAGGTGACCTACGAACGGCAGGACAGCATGACCATCTGCCGTCTGCTTCAGACAACTACCCCACAGACGGACGTGCTTACGCTGGCACGCCACTTCCTGGGAGTGCCCTATGTGGCTCATACGCTGGAGGTCAATGTGGATGCCTCGCTGCCAGTCGCTAAGGACGAATGTCTTGTGGTCAACACGCGTCAGCTCGACTGCACTACGCTGGTAGAGACGGTGGTGGCACTCAGGCTGTGTGCCCAGCAAGGCAAGCACACGTGGAACGACTATATTACCATATTGCGCCAACTCCGTTATCGGGAGGGCAAGCTCGACGGCTATGCCTCGCGCCTGCACTATTTCTCCGACTGGATCAACGACAAGAGTGCCATGCAGTTGGTTCTGGATATCCAGCGTCCCAATCCGCCCTTTACGGCTGTCCAGCAGATTGCCGTCAGCTACATGAGTGAGCATCCTCAGGCCTATCGTGCACTGAAGGCCCATCCTGAGCTGGTGCCCCTCATCCGTCGTCAGGAGCAGGCGCTGACGGGTCAGACGGCCCGCTACATCCCCAAGTCGGAGGTGAAGAATACCACTTTGATGCGTCAGACGGTAAAGGATGGCGACATCATTGCTATCACCTGCAACAAGACAGGGCTCGACATTGCCCATCTGGGCTTTGCCGTGTGGCGTTCCGACGGGCTCCATCTGCTCAATGCCTCGCAGATTCGCCGCAAGGTGGTCGAGGAGCCCATGTCACTGCGCTACTACCTGTCGAAACACCCGACGTTCACAGGCATTCGCATAGTGAGACTAAAATGAATTGTAAACAAAGAAAATTACTCAATAAATTGTAAATTCGTGAATTAAAAAATAAAAAAAGACGCTTATGGAATTACCCGATTTTATGAGTTATGCCAATAAGTTCTCGCAGACGGACTTTACGGAAAAGATTGCCCGCATAGCCAAGCGTGCAGGTTCAAAACTGGTGTATGCTGCCCTCATTCTGTACTACACGTTGCAGAGCGACAAGGTGAGTGCTGCCAACAAGGCCATGATCATTGGTGCCCTGGGCTACCTCATCAGCCCGCTCGACGTGATGCCCGATGCCATTCCCATTGCCGGACTGGCTGACGACCTGGGTGTGCTCATCTTTGTGCTGAAGAAGGTGTGGACAGACATAGATCCCTCTATTCAGGAACGGTCAAAGGAGAAGTTGTCCAAGTGGTTCGACGAGGATGAGATTGCTGAAATCGACGACATCTTCAAGGGTGAGTAACTCGCTGGGGAATGGTTAACGAGTATCAGATAAGGGTTCAACCCCATGTGGCTGCCAACGAGCAGGCATTGAGGAGTTATGTAGCCGAGGAGTATGGCTTCGACGTGCGTACGCTGACAGCTCTGCGCATCCTGCGACGCAGCATCGATGCCCGACAACGCACCATCTTTGTCAACCTGAAGGTCAGGGCATACATCAACGAGATGCCTCAGGACGACGAGTATGTCCATACGGACTATCCCGATGTTTCCGACGCTCCGCAGGTCATTGTGGTGGGGGCCGGACCGGGTGGCTTGTTTGCTGCCCTCCGACTCATTGAGCTGGGGCTGCGTCCTGTGGTGCTGGAACGTGGCAAGGACGTGCGCGAACGCAAGCGTGACCTGGCACAGATAGCCAAGACGCAGCAGGTGGATGCCGAGAGCAACTACTGTTTTGGCGAGGGTGGGGCAGGAGCCTACTCGGACGGTAAACTCTACACGCGCTCCAAGAAACGTGGCTCCATCGAGAAGATACTGAATGTCTTCTGCCAGCATGGTGCGTCTGCCAACATCCTGGCTGATGCCCATCCACATATCGGTACGGACAAGCTGCCGCGAGTCATCGAGAATATGCGTAACACCATCCTGCACAGTGGTGGTGAGGTACACTTCCAGACCAAGATGACGCGCCTCCTGACGGAGGGCAACAAGGTGATTGGTGTCGAGGCCCTCAGCCCTCAGCCCTCAGCCCTCAGCCATCATACCTATCTGGGGCCGGTCATCCTGGCTACGGGCCATTCGGCTCGTGATGTCTATCGCTATCTGGCTGATGCCCGTGTGGAGATAGAGGCCAAGGGCATTGCCGTCGGGGTGCGTCTGGAACATCCGGCAGAACTCATCGACCAGATACAATACCACTCGCGTCAGGGTAGGGGCAAGTACCTGCCGGCAGCCGAATACTCGTTCGTCACTCAGGTCGACGGACGCGGCGTCTACTCGTTCTGTATGTGCCCGGGAGGCTTCGTCATCCCTGCTGCCACCGACAAGGAGCAGATAGTGGTCAACGGCATGAGCCCCTCCAATCGTGGAGGACGGTGGTCCAACTCGGGCATGGTAGTCGAGGTACGTCCTGAGGACATCCCGCTCGCCTCTGATGCCTCCCCTCTCCGGGTGATGGCATTCCAGGAACAGCTGGAGCGCGACTGCTGGCAACAGGGCAACAGAAAGCAGACGGCTCCTGCGCAGCGCATGGCTGATTTCGTCAACAAGCGGCTCAGCTACGACCTGCCCCAGACTTCGTATGCCCCGGGACTTATCTCGTCGCCCTTACACTTCTGGATGCCCCAGTTCATCAGCCATCGGCTGCAAGAGGGCTTCAAGGCCTTCGGACGCCAGAGTCATGGGTTCCTGACCAACGAGGCGGTGATGATAGGTGTCGAGACACGTACCAGCAGTCCTGTGCGTATTGTTCGCAATCCGGAGACGCTGATGCACGTTCGGCTGGAGGGGCTGTTCCCTTGTGGCGAGGGTGCCGGCTATGCTGGTGGAATCGTGTCGGCAGGTGTCGACGGTGAACGCTGTGCAGAAATGTGCGCAAGGTATATGGGATTGGGTGATTGTTAAAAAAAAGTAAGCCGACAGCACTTTTTTGGCTTTTCACGCTTCACTTTTACCCGAAATTCGTATCTTTGCAGATTAGATTGACAAACTTACTAAAAACCAAAAATAATTATGTTATCACAGCAAGATTTGAAACAGTTGGCTCAGAAGGGTATCTCTGAGGCACAAATTGAGAGACAGTTAGGCGAGTTCAAAACAGGCTTCCCCTTTCTGAAACTGGAGGCTGCTGCCGCTATCGGCAAGGGCATCGTCGCTCCCACGGCAGGCGAGCGCCAGCAGTATGTAGAGGCTTGGAAGCAGTACAAGGCTGCAGGCAAGCGCGTGGTTAAGTTCGTACCTGCATCGGGTGCTGCCAGCCGTATGTTCAAGGATATGTTTGCCTTCGTAGACGCTGACTATGACGTGCCGACCACCGATTTCGAGAAGAAGTATTTCGACAATATCGAGAAGTTCGCTTTCTATAAGGAGCTCGATGCTGCCTGCCAGAAGAACGAGGGCAAGGGCATTAAGGAACTGATGGCTGCCGGCCAGTACAAGGCTGTTGCTGCCAACATGCTGAAGGCTGAGGGACTGAACTACGGACAGCTGCCCAAGGGCCTGCTCCTGTTCCACAACTACTCCGAGGGTCCCCGCACTCCCATGGAGGAGCACCTCGTGGAGGGAGCCCTCTATGCTGCCAGCAATGGCGAGGCACACGTTCACTTCACCGTCTCGCACGAGCACATGGAGTTGTTCAAACAGAAGGTAGCCCAGAAGGCTGACCTCTATGCCCAGAAGTATGGCATCAAGTACGACATCACCTTCTCTGAGCAGAAGCCCTCGACAGATACCATTGCTGCCAATCCTGACGGCACCCCGTTCCGCAACAGCGACGGCTCGCTGCTGTTCCGTCCCGGTGGTCACGGTGCACTTATCGAGAACTTGAACGAGATTGAGGCAGATGTCATCTTTGTTAAGAATATTGACAATGTCGTTCCTGACCGTCTGAAGCCCGATACCGTTGAGTGGAAGCAGGTCATTGCCGGTGTGCTGGTCACCCTGCAGAAACGTGCCTTCGACTACCTGCGCCTGCTCGATACGGGCAAGTACACCCACGAGCAGATTGAGGAAATCATCCGTTTCGTCCAGCAAGACCTTTGCTGTCGCAAGGCTGACATCAAGGAACTGGAGGATGCCGAACTCGTCATCTACCTGCGCAAGAAGCTCAACCGACCCATGCGTGTCTGCGGTGTGGTGAAGAATGTAGGTGAGCCTGGCGGTGGTCCGTTCCTGACCTACAACCAGGATGGAACCGTATCACTTCAGATTCTGGAATCCAGCCAGATAGACAAATCCAATAAAGAGTATATGGAGATGTTCACCAAGGGCACTCACTTCAATCCTGTCGACCTCGTCTGCGCCGTCAAGGACTATAAGGGCCAGCCCTTCAATCTGCCTGACTATGTAGACAAGACCACCGGCTTCATCTCTCAGAAGTCCAAGAACGGCAAGGAACTGCAGGCTCTCGAGTTGCCCGGTCTCTGGAACGGAGCCATGAGCGACTGGTCTACCGTCTTTGTGGAGGTTCCCCTGTCAACCTTCAATCCTGTGAAAACTGTCAACGACCTTCTCCGCGACCAGCATCAGTAAATCATTTTGTAAGGTATTATAACCAGAGAGGGGCACCCGGAATGGGGTGCCCCTTTATCGCTCTTCGAGTCAGAAATGCACATGGTTCTGCGGTTTGCCGGACAGGAATGCCTGGACATTGGAGGTGGCAACGGCAATGAGCCGCTGACGGGCCTCGCGGGTGGCCCATGCTATGTGGGGCGTGATGAAGGCATTGCTGCACGCCATGAGGGGAGAGCCGTTGCGTGGTGGCTCTTCGGTCAGCACGTCGGCACAGAAGGCTGCCAGACGTCCTTGGCTGAGGGCTTCTGCTGTGGCTGCTTCGTCAACCAGTGGCCCCCGGCCTGTATTGATGAGTATTGCTGTGGGCTTCATGGTGGCTAACGTCCGGGCATTGACCAGATGATGGGTGCCGGGGGTCAGCGGACAGTGCAGTGACAGAATGTCGCTCTGGCTGAAGAGGTCGGCAATGGCGACCTTGCTGACACCTGGTGGCAGTTGGCTGGCGGACTTGCTGGTATAGGCTATGACGTTCATGCCAAAGCTTTGTGCGATGTGTGCAACCTGCTGCCCGATGTGTCCGAGACCGACAATGCCGAACGTCTTGCCGCTGAGTTCTGTCAGCGGGGTGTCCCAAAAGCAGAAATCGGTGCTGTTGCTCCACTGTCCTTGGCGTACCAGCCGGGCATAGTGCCCGGTGCGATTGGTGACGTTGAGCAGGTGGGCAAACACCATCTGGGCAACGCTGTCAGTGCTGTAGGCGGGGACGTTGGTGACGACAATGCCTCGCTGGCTGGCAGCGGTGATGTCGACGACGTTGTAGCCCGTAGCCAGCACACCGATGTATTTCAGTCGTGGAAGCTGCCCGAGTTCTGGACGTCGCAGACATACCTTGTTGGTCAGCACGATGTCTGCGTCAAGACAGCGTGACACAGTGTCGGCAGCTGGGGTGCGGTCGTAGACCGTCAGATGCCCCATATGCTCCAGCTCTGCCCACGACAGGTCGCCGGGGTTGGCTGTGAAGGCGTCAAGGATAACGATATTCATTCTTGTTTGTAGGGTAGGTTTGAAGACCTCGTTTTTAGTTATTCCAAATTGTTCAGGTCTGCGAAAGTGTCCACTTGACCTCTCGTTTGCAAAGGTACGAAAATTCTCTCAATATTCGCACATTTATCCAAAAAGTTTGGTAAATTGCAAAATTTGTACTATTTTTGCACCTGTAAACGGTAATAAAGTGAATGTAAAGGTGAATTTTATGTATATCAGAAGTTGCCCGCCTTTGTTGCAGATTCATTGCCAGATGCCTGGGGTAATTCCGTACGATCGCCACGAAATACGGCGTTTCAGAGCAATGGATGGGTAGGGTGGAAGCAACAATTATTGACCATCTGAAAGCATGGGGAGAATGGAAAGAAGATGAGTAGCCTTGTTATAGCCATATTCCTGTTGAGCATCGGGGCCAGTTTTGTGCAGCGCACCACGGGCT
>CAMOWH010000093.1:0-8446 GCA_946628315.1 uncultured Prevotella sp. | reverse complement strand
TAGCACAACAGGTTTTGGTTCTGTTTGTGGTGGTTCGAATCCGCCTTGGACAACAAGAGGTGACCTATAAAGGCCACCTCTAATATAGGCTAAAATTCTATATGAGACAGCTTAAAATTCAGAAAAGTATCACCAATCGTACGAGCGAAGCACTGGATAAGTATCTGGTGGAGATTGGTCGTGCACCGTTAATCAGTATTGATGAGGAAATAGAGTTGGCCCAGACCATCCGTCATGGAGGCCGTGCGGCTGACAAGGCCAAGGAGAAACTGGTCAGCGCCAATCTGCGCTTTGTAGTCAGTGTGGCTAAGCAGTACCAGCATCAGGGCCTGTCGTTGACAGACCTGATTGACGAAGGTAATATCGGACTCATCAAAGCTGCTGAGAAGTTTGACGAGACGCGTGGTTTTAAGTTTATCTCATACGCAGTGTGGTGGATTCGCCAGAGCATCCTGCAGGCTATTGCCGAGCAGAGCCGTATCGTACGACTGCCCTTGAACCAGACGGGTGCGCTGAGTAAGATTAACCAGACCATCAACACCTTCGAGCAGGAGCACGGACGTCGTCCGTCGAATATCGAGCTGGAAGAGTTGACGGGTGTGGAGAGCGATAAGATTGAGCAGGCTATCAAGGCCGATGCCCACCACATGAGTATTGACGCTCCCTTTGGCGATGACGATGACAACACCATGAGCGACCTGCTGTCGTCAGGCGATGAGAGTCGTACGGACAAGCAGGTGGACTATCAGTCGCTGACATCTGATTTGGACACTGTGCTGCGCCGGGTGCTGAAGGACCGCGAGCTGCGCATTGTCAAGGAGTGTTTTGGCATTGGCTGTCAAGAGAAAGGCTTGGAAGAAATCGGTACCGAGATGGGGTTGACGCGTGAGCGTGTCCGTCAGATTCGCGAGAAGAGTATTGCCAAGTTGCGTGACAGCGGCTATGCCAAAATGCTGATGAAATACTTAGGTTAAGTATTAATCTATTTTAAATCGTATCTTAAATGGATGGCTGATTCAAAAGAATTTGCTATCTTTGCACATGATTGATTTTTTTTAATACAACTACTATGGCAAATCTATTTTCATTAGAAGGTAAGAATGCGTGGATTACAGGCGCATCTTATGGCATTGGCTTCAACATTGCAAAGGCATTTGTTGCAGCAGGTATCAAGACGATTATCTTTAACGACATCAACGAGGCTGCCCTGGAGCGCGGTCTGGCTAACTACAAGGAGGCCGGCATCCAGAACGTCAAGGGCTATGTCTGCGACGTGACTAAGGAAGACGATGTAAAGGCACTGGTTGAGAAGATTCACCAGGAGGTGGGTCAGATTGATATTCTGGTTAACAACGCCGGCATCATCAAGCGTATTCCCATGCACGAGATGAAGCGTGCTGAGTTCCAGCAGGTGATTGACATCGACCTGGTCGGTCCGTTTATCTGCTCCAGCGCTGTTATTCCCGAAATGATGGAGCGTCGTGAGGGTAAGATTATCAATATCTGCTCCATGATGTCTGAACTGGGCCGTGAGACCGTCAGTGCCTATGCAGCTGCCAAGGGTGGCCTGAAG
This sequence comes from uncultured Prevotella sp., assembly GCA_946628315.1. Taxonomy (GTDB): domain Bacteria; phylum Bacteroidota; class Bacteroidia; order Bacteroidales; family Bacteroidaceae; genus Prevotella. The sequence continues at coordinate 6,873 of CAMOWH010000093.1, read as the reverse complement.
ATGCTGACCCGTAACATCTGCTCAGAGTATGGTGGGTATAACATCCAGTGTAACGGCATTGGCCCAGGTTACATTGCTACGCCTCAGACAGCTCCTCTGCGTGAGCGTCAGCCGGATGGCAGCCGTCATCCGTTCGATTCGTTCATCTGTGCCAAGACCCCTGCCGGACGTTGGCTGGATCCCTCAGAGCTGGGTGGCCCCGCAGTATTCCTGGCTTCTCATGCTTCGGATGCTGTCAATGGACACGTGCTCTATGTGGACGGTGGTATTCTGGCTTACATTGGCAAGCAGCCTCAGTAAATCAGAAACAGAGACAAAAAAGGAGGTTCCCGTGAAAGGAACCTCCTTCTTTTTTATTTACAATAGCAGATTACTTTACAGCGTCTGCGAGCTCGGCACCAGCCTTGAACTTAGCAACCTTCTTGGCAGCAATCTTAATCTTCTGCTTGGTAGCGGGGTTGATACCCTCACGTGCGGGCTTCTCGGCAACAGCGAATGTACCGAAACCTACCAACTGAACCTTGTCACCCTTCTTCAGAGCATCTGTGATAGCTGCTACAGTAGCGTCAAGAGCCTTCTTTGCGTCAACCTTTGTCAGACCAGCACCTGCTGCAATCTGCTCAATTAATTCTGTCTTGTTCATAATTTTGTTGTTTTAAAAGTGAATGATTAAATAGTTTAAGTCAAATTCTGACGCAAATATAGGGCAAAGTATTGAAAAAACAAACAAAAAAAGGAAAAAAATGACTTTTTTACTGAAAAAAAATGTGTATTGGCCCGTTTTCGTGCATAAAAACGGATATTTTTAGTAATTTTGTGCGCAAATTGTGGAACTAACACATAAGTAGACAGTAAAATAGAAAGGATACAGATGATGAATAATATGCCAACAGTGACCAAGAATCTGCTGATTATCAATTTCCTGGCATTCATTGCAACGTGGGTGCTACAACTGAGGGGAATTGATCTGACCTCCCTGCTGGGACTGCACTTCTTCTTGGCAAGCGACTTTCACTTCTATCAGTTTGTGACCTATATGTTCCTGCATGGGGGGCTGACGCATATTTTCTTCAATATGTTTGCCCTGTGGATGTTTGGTAGCGTGATAGAACGTGTGTGGGGACCGAAGAAATTCCTTTTTTATTACATTTGCTGCGGCGTTGGTGCGGGCTTTGCCCAGGAGTTGGTGCAGTATGTAAACTACATCATGTCGGACTTGGCTGCCTATCAGTATGTTAATACGGGAACGGTGCAGATAACGACAGATGCCTACATCAACTTGTGGACAACCATAGGTGCTTCGGGTGCAGTGTATGCCATTCTGTTGGCCTTTGGTATGATTTTCCCCAACGAACGGTTATTCATTATTCCCTTCCCATTCCCTATCAAGGCCAAGTGGCTGGTCGTGGGATATATTGCCATCGAACTGTTCTCGGCCATGAGCGGTCCTGGTGACGGTGTGGCACACATGGCCCACTTGGGTGGTATGCTCTTCGGCTTCCTGCTCATCCGCTATTGGCAGAAACATCCCGACTCCAGCCAGCGTTTCGGACGGAGTAGGGGAGAGGAGTTCTTTGCCAATATGAAGCGCCGCTATGACCAGCGTCAGCAGAATCGGATGAAGACAGAGCGGCCCGATGCTCGCCGTGAGACAGACGAGGAGTATAATGCCCGCAAGCGTAAGAATCAGGAGGAGGTTGATGCCATTCTGGACAAGATACGCAAGAGCGGCTATGACAGTCTGACCAAAGAGGAGAAACAGAAACTGTTTGACCAGAGCCGTGAGTCGTGATTAAGAAACTGAAGAACTTTACCCTCCAGATGATTGCGGGGGCTAACATGACTACGGTTGTCGTCATGCTACTGGTGGGATACAGTGACCGATTGTATCCTGCTGACCATCCCCTGTTGTCTACGGCAGGAATGACGTTTCCCGTCTTCTTGCTCATCAATTTGGCCTTCCTCTTTTTCTGGCTGGTCTTTAAGTGGCGGATGGCGTGGATTCCTGTGGTGGGCTATGTACTCGCGTATGTACCTATCAGTATCTACTTTCCTGTCAACAGCCGTCAGACGCTACCGGAGGAACCCCTGAAAATCATTTCGTATAATGTCTGTGCCTATGGCGGTAACTATAAGTACGAGGACGGCTTTGGCCGTGTCCTCGACTATCTACGCGAAGAAAAAGCCGACATCGTATGCCTGCAGGAGGATGTGGACACTTGGCGACGCTACGTTTTCAAGGAGTATGAGAAGGACTATGCCTATAACGATACCGTGGTCATTGCTAATAATACGACCAGTCTGAATTCACTGGGCATTCATACTCGTTTCCCCATTGTTCGCAGGGAGCGTATAGCCTATTCTTCTATGGCTAACGGCAGCGTTGCCTGGTGGCTTCAGATAGATGGCGATACGGTGATAGTTGTCAACAACCATTTCGAGAGTTGCCATCTGAGCACCGATGACCGCCAGCAGTATCGCCAGATATTGCATGGCGAGATTTCCGGCGATTCGGCTCGTCAGGAGTCGAAGCAACTGTTGGTGAAACTGGCTGAGGCCAATGCCAAACGTTGCGGACAGATAGATGTTGTGCTTCGCTATGTGGAGGAACACCGGCAGTATCCTGTGATTGTGTGTGGCGACTTCAACGATTCTCCGATTTCCTACTCTCGACACGCCATGTCCAAGACGTTGACGGATTGTTTCGTGGAGACTGGAAAGGGCATCGGTTTGTCATATAATCAGAAAGCTTTTTCCTTCCGAATTGATCACTTTTTCTGCTCAGAAGACTTTATTCCTTATAACTGCGAAATTGACAGCAAAATAGACGCCAGCGACCATTATCCCCTCATTTGTTGGCTGAAAATCAGACAAAAACATTAATTTTTGAATGAAAATGCCTGATAAATTTCGCTAAGTGAAGAAAAATCAGTATATTTGCACGCTCAAAAAGTAAAATCATAAATTAAAATAATATAAAAAGCAAAATGCAAAACAAAGGAATTGTAAAATTTATCGCAATCGTTCTGATTCTCGTTTGCTGCTTCTACCTTTCCTTCTCATTCGTAACTCGCTACCACGAAAACAAGGCAGCAGCAATGGGTGAAGAGGCTGGTCAGGAGTATCTCGACTCAATCATGAACGAGAAAGTGTACTGCGGAGTTTATTCGTTCAAGCAGTGCCGCGAGATGGAGATTGGCCTGGGTCTTGACCTGAAGGGCGGTATGAACGTGATTCTTGAGGTGTCTGTGCCTGACGTTGTTGACGTGCTGGCTGACCACAAGACAGATGCTGCCTACAAGAAGTCGATGGAGCAGGCTAAGAAGGAAGAGGAGACCAGTCAGGACGACTTTATCTCCCTGTTCATCAAGTATTGGAAGCAGAATTCTAACGGACGCCCCTTGGCTGCCATCTTTGCTACCCAGCAGATGAAGGGCAAGGTGAGCACCCAGTCTACCGACTCTGAGGTAGAGAGCGCTCTGCGTGCTGAGGTGCAGTCGGCTGTTGACAACTCGTTCAACGTAGTCCGTAACCGTATCGATAAGTTCGGCGTTGTTCAGCCCAACATCCAGAAGCTTGAGGGTCAGTCTGGCCGTATCATGGTCGAGATGCCTGGTATCAAGGAGCCTGAGCGTGTTCGTAAGCTGCTTCAGGGTTCTGCCAATCTGGAGTTCTGGGAGACCTACAACTCACAGGAAATCTATCCGCTGCTGGCTCAGCTGAACCAGAAGTACGCTGCCCAGGGTGGCGAGGCTCCTGTGGCTGCTGACACGCTGGCTGCTGCCGCTGACACCACTGCCGTAGATACTGCTGCCGCTGCTGCTCCTGCCGCTGACCTGGCTGCCAAACTGGCCAAGAAGGATGTCAAGAAGGGCGACGTCAAGGCCAAGGCTGAGGCGCTGAAGCAGAATCCGCTGTTCGCCGTCTTCCAGCCCGTTCCTCAGGGACTGGCCATCGTCGGTTATGCCAATGCCCGTGACACCGCTGATGTCAACAAGGTCATCTACAGCGAGATTGCCCGTCAGGTGCTGCCTGCTGAGTGCAAGCTGCGCTGGGGTGCCAAGGCTGAGGACTTCGGTGGCGAGAATACCAAGGGTGATGTCTTCGCCCTGTATGCCCTGAAGATTACCGAGCCCAGCGGCCGTGCTCCGCTGGAGGGTGACGTTATCACCTCTTCCAAGGACGACTTCGACCAGATGGGTCATCCCTCTGTATCCATGCAGATGAACTCTGACGGTGCTCGCCGCTGGAGTCAGATTACCAAGCAGAACATCGGCCGTGGCGTTGCCATCGTGCTCGACGACGCTGTTTACAGTGCTCCCCGTATCCTCTCTCAGATTGACGGTGGTAACTCGCAGATTACGGGTAACTTCACCATCGAGGACACCAAGGACCTGGCCAACACGCTGAACTCTGGTAAGATGCCGGCTCCTACCCGCATCGTACAGGAAGAGGTTGTCGGTCCCTCACTGGGTGCACAGTCTATCAAGCAGGGTGTCATCTCGTTCATCGTAGCCTTCGTGCTGCTGATGGTCTACATGATTATGCTGTACGGCTTCATTCCCGGTATCCTGGCTGATATTGCCCTGTTGTTCAACCTGTTCTTCACACTGGGTATCCTGACGTCGTTCCAGGCCGCACTGACCATGCCGGGTATCGCCGGTATCGTGCTGACGCTGGGTACTGCCGTTGATGCCAACGTGCTGATTTACGAGCGTATCAAGGAAGAGCTGCGTCGCGGTCTCGGCATGAAGGAGGCGCTGAACAAGGGCTACTCTAACGCCTTCTCGGCCATCTTCGACTCGAACGTGACTTCACTCATTACCGGTTTCATCCTGCTGTTCTTCGGTACGGGTCCTGTCAAGGGCTTCGCTACCACTTGGATTATCGGTATCTTCTGCTCGTTCTTCACCGCTGTGTTCCTGACCCGTCTGGTCTATGAGAACCGTCTGAAGAAGGACAAGTGGCTCGACCTCACCTTCGTGACCGGCTACTCGAAGAACCTCATGCAGAATGCCAAGTACAACTTCATGGGTATGTACCGCAAGAGCTTCCTCGTCTGGGGTGCTGCTGCTGTGCTGTTCTGCGTTTCGTTCGCCGTTCGCGGCCTGAGCCAGAGCATCGACTTCACCGGTGGTCGTAACTACGTGGTGACGCTCGACAAGGAGACTCCCGTTGAGCAAGTTCGTCAGGCACTGGCTGGTGTCTTTGTCAACACCGTTGGCGAGAACGTCGGCAAGGAGGCTAACACCAGCGTCATTGCCCTGGGTACTGACGGTAAGACCATCCGTGTGTCTACCAACTGGGATATCGAGTCTAACAATCCTAACGTGGACGACGAGGCTGAGACCATCCTCTACAACGCACTGAAGAAGGGCGGCTTCGTCAGCCAGGAGAGTGTAGAGTCGTTCAAGAATCCTGATGTCCGTCAGGGCGGTTCCATCATCAGCTCGGCCAAGGTTGGTCCTGCTGTGGCTAAGGACATCACCTACGGCGCTATCATCTCGGTCATCATTGCCCTGATTGCCATCTTCATCTACATCCTCATCCGCTTCCGCAACGTAGCCTTCTCTACGGGTGCTACCGTTGCGCTGGCTCTCGATGCCCTGGTGGTTATCGGCTTCTACTCTGTACTGTGGGGCTGGGTGCCCATGTCACTGGAGATTGACCAGGTGTTCATCGGTGCCATCCTGACTGTGATTGGTTACTCTATCAACGATAAGGTGGTGGTCTTCGACCGTATCCGTGAGAACTTCCAGCTCTACGGCAAGCGCGACCGCCAGCAGCTGTTCAACGACTCGCTGAACCAGACGCTGGCCCGTACCATCAACACCTCTGTAACGACCTTGATTGTGCTGCTGTGTATCTTCATCCTCGGTGGTGACTCTATCCGCAGCTTCTCGTTCGCTATGATTCTGGGTGTTGTCTTCGGTACCCTGTCGTCACTGTTCATCGCTGCTCCTACAGCCTTCCTGGTGATGGGTCGTACCATCCGCGAGGCTGACACGGCAGAGGAAGCCGCCAAGGCTTAATGGACACGAGATTTACACCTTATATATAATATATAGCAGCCCGCTCTGCCCCAAGAGTGGGCTGCTTTGTTTCTTTTTTAACAGACATGATGACGATTAGCAGTGTACAGAATCCGAAGGTCAAGCAACTGGTGTTGCTACAGCAGAAGTCTTCCGAGCGTCGCAAGACAGGGCTCTTTGTGGTCGAGGGCCAGCGCGAGATAGCGCATTGCCTGGAGGCAGGCTATGAGGTGGACAGTGTTTATTATTGTCCAGAGTTGTTCACGGAGAACAATGGCGGCAGTGAATTCTTCCCCCTTTCTCCCTCCCTCACTTCTTATCAAGTGACTGCGCCCGTCTACGAGAAGATAGCCTATCGCGGCAGTACCGAGGGCATCATGGCGGTGGTCCGTTCGCGCACCTTGTCGCTGGCCGACCTGCCACAGAAGGAGCATCCGCTGTATGTCGTCTTGGAACGTGTCGAGAAGCCCGGCAACTTGGGGGCCGTCCTGCGCTCTGCCGATGCAGCCCAGGCCGATGCCGTCATCGTCTGTGACCCTCTGACCGACCTCTACAACCCCAATCTTATCCGCAGTTCCATCGGAGCCATCTTCACCGTGCCCTGTGTGGCCTGCACCTCTGAGGAGTGCATAGCCTTCCTCAAGGCTCATGGTGTCCGCATCCTGACCGCCCAGCTGCAGGACTCACGCCTCTATTACGATACCGATATGCGCTGCGGCACAGCCATTGTCATGGGCACTGAGTCTACCGGACTCACCGACGTCTGGCGTCGTGCCGCCGATGCCCATATCCGCATCCCCATGCTGGGCCGGCTCGACTCGCTCAACGTGTCCGTCAGTGC
>CAMOWH010000092.1:0-8613 GCA_946628315.1 uncultured Prevotella sp. | reverse complement strand
AGTCGACATCGCCCAGCACCAGGATGCCGTCTTTCTGATAAATATTCGCTTTTTTGTAATCAATGAGCATAGCGCTTATATGTTTTATTCTTTACTTTAACCCTTAACCGTAAACCCTTAACCCTTAACCGTAAACCCTTAACCGTTAATCGTTAACCCTTAACCGTCAGTCTCACTTCATTGTTCCTGCAGCCTTGGCCTCACGACGCTTCTTGTCCCAGTTGGGGTCGTGGCGCTGCTGCAGCTCTGCGGCTACGTCTTCAATGCGCAGCCCCTTCTCGGTGAGCATCACCAGCAGGTGGTACAACAGGTCACTGGCCTCGTAGACCAGATGCTCCTTGGTGCCGTTGGTGGCTTCGATAACCGTTTCCAGGGCCTCTTCGCCTACCTTCTGGGCTATCTTGTTGATACCTTTATTAAACAGGCTGGTGGTATAGGAACCTTCGGGCATCTCTTCTTTACGACGGTCTATGAACGACTGCAACTCACCAAGGAAGAGTAGGGGATTAGGGGTGTTCTCCTCACCCCAGCAGGTGTCAGTACCGGTGTGGCAGGTGGGACCTACCGGGTGTACGCGTACCAGAAGCGTGTCCTGGTCGCAGTCTATCTTCATGTCTACCAGGTTCAGGAAGTGTCCTGATGTCTCTCCCTTGGTCCACAGCGTCTGTCGCGTACGGCTCCAGAAGGTGACATGACCTGTCTCCTGTGTCTTTTGGTAGGCTTCTTCGTTCATGAATCCCAGCATGAGTACCTGCCGTGTGTCGGCATCTTGTATGATGGCTGGTACCAGACCGCCCATTTTCTCAAAGTCTATTTTCATATTCTCACGTTTATTCCTTCGTTCTTTAAATATTGCTTCAGCTCAGGCACGGGTATCTCTCCGAAGTGGAATACCGAGGCTGCCAGGGCTGCATCGGCATGTCCCTCGGTGAAGACATCCCTGAAGTGCTCTTTCTTTCCTGCACCGCCGCTGGCAATGATAGGGATGCTCAACGCATCGCTCAACTGCCTCAGTGCCTCGTTGGCAAAGCCCTGCTTGGTACCGTCGTGGTTCATGCTGGTGAATAGTATCTCACCGGCACCTCGCTCCTGCACTTCGTGTGCCCATTCAAAGAGTCCTCGCTCTGTGCGCTCCCGACCGCCTTTCAGATAGCAGTGCCAGCCGTCTTCGTCCAGACGGGCGTCAATGGCTACCACACAGACCTGACTGCCGAAGCGGGTGGTAATCTCGTCAATGAGCTCAGGACGACGCAGGGCTGCTGAGTTGACACTCACCTTGTCTGCTCCTGCATACAACAGTCGCTCTACGTCACTCAACTCGTTGATGCCTCCACCAACGGTGAAGGGGATGTTCAGCGTCTGGGCTACCTGAGTCACCATATTGGTAAATGTCTTGCGTCCTTCAAATGAAGCGGTGATGTCCAGGAACACCAGTTCGTCTGCCCCTTGCTCCGAGTAGGCTTTACCCAGTGCTACGGGGTCTCCTGCTGACCGCAGATTGATGAAGTTGGTGCCTTTGACGGTCTCACCGTCTTTGACATCCAGACAGGGTATGATGCGTTTTGCCAGTCCCATTTTGTTTTACAGTTTACTATTGATGAGTTCCTTCAGGTCGATGCGTCCCTCGTAGATGGCTTTCCCGAAGACCACAGCGGGGATATGGGCATCAGCCAGTGCCTGGATGTCATCTGCTGACGAGACACCGCCGCTGGCTATCAGGTGCAGACCGGGATACTCCTTCATCACTTCTTTGTACAATTCGATGGCTGGTCCCGTCAGGGTACCGTCCTTCGAGATCTCTGTGCATAGCACATTGGTGACTCCTGCGTCAGTATAGCGGCGCAGGAAGGGTAACAGGTCTTCTTCACTGTCTTCCTTCCAGCCGTTGATGCTGATCTTGCCGTTTCTCACGTCGGCACCAAGTATCAGGTGCTCTGCACCATATTTCTTCACCCACTTCAGGAAGAGGTCGGGTTGGGTCACTGCTATCGAACCGACAGTGACCATCTGTGCACCGCATGAAAAGGCGCACTCAATGTCATCATCGGTCTTGATGCCTCCTCCGAAGTCTATCACCAACTTCGTTTCCGACGAGATGCGTCGCAGCACGTCACCATTGACAATGTGTTTCGACTTGGCTCCGTCCAGGTCTACCATGTGCAGACGCTGGTAGCCCAGCGCCTCAAACTGGCGGGCCATGTCCAGCGGGTCTCCGTAGACGGTCTTCTGGTCGTAGTCGCCTTTGGTCAGACGTACGCACTGGCCGTTGATGATGTCTATGGCAGGAATCAGTTCTATCATAGCTCCAGAAAGTTTTTAATAATCTGTTCTCCCACCTTGCCACTCTTCTCGGGGTGGAACTGACAGGTGTAGAAGTTGTCTTTTTGCAGGGCAGCAGAGTAGGGCAGTATGTAGTCTGCCACTGCTGCCGTATCGTCACACACGGGCACATAGTACGAGTGCACAAAGTAGACGTAAGGGGCTCCGTCCAGACCTTTGAACAGGGTCGTTCTTCCGTCATCCATCTTACATCTTGCATCCAATGCGTTCCATCCCATGCAGGGCACCTTGTCCTCATGTTTCTCGGGCTGGAAACGGCGTACGTCGGCATCAAACACTCCGATGCAGTCTACGTCGCCTTCTTCGGAATGACGGCACAGAAGCTGTTGACCGATGCAGATGCCCAGAACGGGCTGTCGCAACTGACGGATGACCTCGTCCAGATGGCGCTCACGCAGATACTCCATGGCACCTCGTGCTTCTCCCTGTCCGGGAAACACCACACGGTCGGCACGCCGCAACTGCTCGGCATCGTCTGTCAGCAACGGCTCTACTCCCAGGCGTTTCAGAGCGTTGACAACCGAATAGATATTGCCGGCATTATATTTTACGATTGCTACATTCATTGGTTTCTCAATCTCTCCGATTCTTGTTCTCTCAGTTTTATGAGAAAATGATGGTTTTGTTCTTGTAGGTCAGAATCTTGCGCTGGATATGCTTCGACACTGCGTGTGACAGCACGATCTTCTCCAGGTCCTTGCCCTTCAGCACCAGACTCTCAGGGGTGTCCTTGTGGGTGATGCGGGTCACGTCTTGTTCGATGATGGGGCCTGCATCCAACTCTGCTGTCACATAGTGACTGGTGGCTCCGATAATCTTCACACCGCGCTCCCAGGCCTGGTGATAGGGCTTGGCACCTACGAAGGCAGGCAGGAACGAGTGGTGGATGTTGATGATGTGGTGCGGATAGGCTGCAATCATCTCGTCTGAGATAATCTGCATATAGCGGGCCAGCACAATGAATGAGATGTCTTCCTTCTTCAGCAGTTCCATCTCTGCCTGTTCCACCTCGGCCTTGTTCGAATGGTCCTTCTTGATAGACCATACATAGTAGGGTATCTGGAACTGGTCTGCCACATAGCGCAGGTCCTCGTGGTTCGATACGATACATGGGATGTCCACATTGAACTCGCCTGCCTTCCAGCGGGCCAGCAGGTCATACAGACAGTGGCTCATCTTCGATACAAAGATGGCCATCCTCGGACGCTTGTCACTGTAGTACAGCGAGAACTTCATCTGGTAGCGCTGGGCATAGAGGGTCGTGATGTAGTCGTATATCTTGTCGCGTGGAATCAGGAACCCGTCGAGTTCCCACTCAATACGCATGAAGAACATACCGTCCTGCTTGTCCACATACTGGTCCAAGTAGACGATGTTCCCCTGATTGTCCGTGATAAACTTGGTTACTTCCGATATAATGCCCTGCTGGTCAGGACAATGCAGAAGCAAAATGGCTGTTGGTTTCATGTTTTCTACTCGTTTTTTTGTACGTACGCGATAATATTGCGCGCAAAGGTACAAAAAAACGAGCGAAAAACAAAGGAAAAATTGCTTTTTCTTTTCTGTTTCTTTACTTCTTCAGGTCGAAGCCGAGGCGGATACCGTCGTAGTTCTTCGACAGCTCACCGACTTTCCGGACGGTTTCGTTGCCGCTCAGGGCTGCCATCAACTGAAGCATATTAAGCAGTTTCTTGGACTCAAAGAGCAGTGCGATGCCCTTGTATTCACGCTTGGCATAGCAGTTGATGGTGAGCAGCAGCGTCTTCATAGTCACCTTTGCGGTTCCCTCGTCCAGAGTCCATGTACCACTGAAGCTCTTGCCGGCAATGGAGGCTTGGAACGTCTTGTCCTCGTTGAAGGTGACATAGGTGTTCTGGGCTGAGAGACCGGTCTTCTGGAAATAGGGGGCCAGCTCCTGTTCTATCTTGGTGGCTGCCACCTCGCCACCAGCCTTGGCCAGCAGGTTTTCTGAGGTGAAGGCACAACCGGGACCTTCATACTTCCACGTTCCTACGAGTCCCTTTTCTGTGACCTTGTCAAGTCCGATGACACTGGTAAAGGCATTGGCCAGCGTACCGCCGCTGCCAATGGTCTGGAGGAAGGTTCCTGCTCCACAGGAGGTGACGGTGAAGCCCGCTGTCAGCAGCAGGACAATAGCAATGATTGTTGTCGTGATTTTTCTCATCTTTTTTATGTGTTAAATGTCAGTTCGTCTTGTTGGTCTTCTTTCGTGATGTGTATCGTGGTCCCGGGCTTCAGGTCACCATTGACAATAAGCTCTGAGATACCGTCTTCTATATAGTTTTGAATGGCTCGCTTCAAGGGACGGGCTCCGAATTGTACGTCGTAGCCTTTCTCGGCAACAAACTGGCGGGCTCCTTCGCTGAGGTCTATGGTGTAACCCAGTGTCTCGATGCGTTTGTAAAGTCCTTTCAGTTCAATGTCGATAATCTGCTTGATGGCTTCCAAGTCCAACTGGTCAAAGGTGATAATCTCGTCCAGACGGTTCAGGAACTCGGGAGAGAACTGCTTCGACAGGGCCTTCTGCACAATCTGACGGGCATGTTCCTTATCCTGCTCGTTCAGCATCAGTGCCGATGAGGTACCGCTGTTGAAACCTACACCACGACCAAAGTCCTTCAACTGACGGGTGCCGGCATTGGAGGTCATGATGATGACGGTATTCCGGAAGTCCACGAAACGCCCGTTGCCATCGGTCAGCCGGCCTTCGTCCAATACCTGAAGCAACAGATTGAAGACATTGCCGTGGGCCTTTTCTATCTCGTCCAGCAGGACAATAGAGTAGGGATGACGACGTACGCGCTCCGTCAACTGTCCGCCTTCTTCGTAGCCTACATAGCCCGGAGGGGCACCTATCAGGCGGGAGACATTGAACGACTCGGTATATTCTGACATGTCGATACGGATTAGGGCATCTGCCGAACCGAACATGAATTCTGCCAACTTCTTGGCCAGATAGGTCTTACCCACACCGGTAGGACCTAAGAACATGAAGACGCCAATCGGATGGTTGGGCTCCTTCAGTCCCACACGGTTGCGCTGGATGGCACGTACCATTTTCTCGATGGCTTTGTCTTGTGCGATGACCTGACGCTTCAGCTCCTGGGCCATGCCTTTCAGACGGATGCCTTCTTCCTGGGCCATACGTTGTACGGGGACTCCGGTCATCATGCTCACCACGTCTGCTACCTGCTCGGCAGTGACCTCTTGTCGGATGTCTACCTCACCGTCCAGCCACTTCTTGTTCAGCTCCTGTAACTCACGGCTCAGAATGGTCTCACGGTCACGGAAACTGGCTGCCAGCTCGAAATTCTGGTTGCTGACGGCTTGTTGCTTCTTCTCTTTCACCTGCTGCATCTCCTTCTCCTTCTCTGTAATCTCAGGGGGGATATTGGCATTCTGCAGGTGTACCCGCGAACCGGTTTCGTCCAGGGCATCAATGGCTTTGTCGGGCATGAAACGGTCACTGACATAGCGGTCTGTCAGTCTGACACATGCCTCCAGGGCCTCGTCGGTATAGGTGACATGGTGGTGGTATTCATAGCGACCCTTGATATTATGCAGTATCTGTAGCGTCTCTTCCTTGGTGGTGGGCTCTACCTGTACTTTCTGGAAACGTCGCTCTAGGGCTCCGTCCTTCTCGATGGAGTTGCGATACTCATCCAGCGTCGTGGCTCCTATACATTGTATCGTACCTCGTGCCAAGGCTGGTTTCAGAATGTTCGCGGCATCCATCGAACCGGGTGTCGAACCCGCCCCGATCATGGTGTGTATCTCGTCAATGAAGATGATGATGTCCGGATTCTGCTCCAACTCTTTGACGAGCAGTTTCATGCGCTCCTCAAACTGTCCACGGTACTTGGTTCCTGCCACCACTCCGGTCATGTCGAGCGTTACCAGACGTTTGTTGAAGAGCATGGGGGAACAGTGGCGTGAGGCTATCATCTGGGCCAGTCCCTCGACAATCGCACTCTTGCCTACACCGGGTTCGCCAATGAGGATGGGGTTGTTCTTCTTACGACGCCCCAGAATCTCGATGACGCGTTGTATCTCTGCCGTACGTCCCACACAGGGGTCGAGCTTCGACTCCAGGGCTTGCAGGGTGAGGTCGGTACCGAAATTGTCCAGCACAGGGGTTTTCGACTTGGTTTTCTGCTGCGTAGTGGTCTGGGTGCTATTGGCCGACGGACCGCTGTTGCCGGAGGCAGAGGTATTGTTGCTCTCCTCTTCTTCGTAGTCCTCGTCGGGCAGACCTATGCCGTTCTTCACGCTCAGCAGCGTCAGAACGTCTTCATAATTCATATTGTTCATTTCTAATATTTGTTTGGCACCGGTGTCTGTCTGGTCGTGTAGGATGGCTAACAGCAGATGCTGCTCCTCCACACGGGTGGTGTGCTGGATACGTGCTTCCAGTACCGCCAGTTTCAGGATGTTGCTGGCCTTCTCGTTCAGCACCAGTTGCTGGGTAAAGATGGGCATTCCGATTTCATCCTGACGCACGCGGTTCTCCAGTTCGGTCTTGACACGCTGTAGATTGATGTCAAGACGCTGGAATACGTTCATAACGGGACCGTCCTTCGTACGTAGCAGTCCTAAGAGCAGATGCTCCGGAGCTACGCTCTGGCTGGCCAGCCGTGCTGCTTCTTCGCGCGAGTAGGCGAGAATCTCGGATACCTTGGGTGAAAACTGACTCGTCACTGATATTTACTATTTTAATATTTACCCATAATCTACAAATTCCGTGCCAAAAATTTCTGATGGGTGATGCCGGCAGGCAATTCCTCCTGATAGTGGGTCACCATGATCATCGTCTTGTTACGACGCTGACAGAAGGTCTCTATCACGTCCTTCACCAGTCGGCGGTTCCACAAATCCAGACCGTGCAGGGGCTCGTCCAGGATAATCAGCTGGGGGTCTTTGACAAAGGCCCGGGCCAGCAGTACCAGACGTTGTTCGCCACTCGACAGCTGCAGGAAAGGACGGTCTGCCAACGAGGCAATACCGAAGATGTCAAGCCACCAGCGGCAGCGTTCGTAGTCTTGTGGGTTCGGTACGGCATAGAGCCCGATGGAGTCCATCAGACCACTGGCAACAATACGGATGACGGGCAGGTTGCGCTTGTACGAACGGTGCATCTCGGGCGACACATAGCCAATGTGTTTCTTGATGTCCCAGATGCTCTCACCGGAACCTCGTGGACGGTCAAACAGGGTGATGTCACAGGCATAGCTCTGTGGATTGTCGGCACAGATGAGTGACAACAGGGTCGACTTGCCACTGCCATTTTGTCCTGACAGGGCCCAGCGCTCGCCATTCATCACCGTCCAGTCGAGGTCCTTCAGAATGGTACGCTCACCATAGCGGATGGTGACTTGCTTCATGTCTACAACCCGCCGACACTGGTAGTCGTTATCGTGATAAGGCAGGTCCAGCAGGGCTTGCCGCTTCTCGTCACTGAGCACATGGGCAGGTATCGCCTCCTGCTGCGCATAGTATTCCGACACCTCCGAGTACTCAGAACACTCCGAGTCCTCAGCCCCCTCCTTGATTTCTGTCACCTTGCTCACAAATGCAGGTATGTCGTCGGTCTTCGAGAGCACCAGCATAATCTCCATGTCGCGCTCCTTGGCCAACAGCAGCAACAGGTCCTTCAACTGGTCACGGGTCTCGGCATCCAGTCCGATAAAGGGGTTGTCCATGATGAGCAGCCTTGGATTGGCAAACAGGGTCTTTGTCAACTGGAACTTCCGCAGCTCACCGCTCGACAGGGTGATGATATACTTGTCTAACAGACTCTTCATGTGGAACAACTCATACAGGCGTTCCTTCAGCTGCCGTCGCTCTGGGGTGTCCTCACCGGCCAGCTGATAGGCGCGTTGTAGCAACTCGCCCACAGTAGGTGTCTCGTGGTCTATGTCGTGCTGGTTCCAGCGCAACTGCAGATAATACTGACCGTCCACGTTGACTCCGTACGAGTCTGTAAACGCGATATAGCGCACCTTGTCTGAGGCTATCTTCCTACGCAACCGCTCAATATAAAGCGTCTTCCCACTTCCATTCCGTCCTACAACAGCAATAACCTTCATCTTTGAACCTTGAACTTTGAACTTTGTCATCGACCCTTGGGTCGCTCTGTACCTTTAGGTCAGAGAACCTTGAACCTTGAAACTTGAACCTTGAACCGCGGCGAAGCCGCATTGAACCTTGAACCATTACCCTTTCACCTTCTCTGGGTTCTTGGTCACAAAATCC
>CAMOWH010000091.1:0-8677 GCA_946628315.1 uncultured Prevotella sp. | reverse complement strand
GCACTCTACTGGGTAGAGACCGGTGCACAGCCTACTGACACCGTTCGTAACATCCTCAGCCGTGAGGGTGTGTACATGATGAAGCACCTGCGTGGTGGCGTCAAGAAGGGCGCTTTCGACGAGGCTACAGCCCAGAAGAAGTTCGACGCATGGAAGGCTGACAAGCAGAACGGTCTGCAGAAGATTGCCGAGGCTGAGGCTAAGGCAAAGAAGGACGCTGCCGCCAAGGAGCTTGCTCAGGAGAAGAAGATGAACGAGGAGATAGCCAAGAAGGTGGCTGAGAAGAAGGCCGCTGAGGCTGCTGCCAAGGCTGAGGAAGAGGCTGCAAAGGCTGCCGAGGCCGCTGCTGCCGAGGCTCCCGCCGAGGAGGCTCCCGCTGCTGAGGCATAAATCTCGCTTCGAAAAAAGAACAGAGGAACGGACAATAATTCGTTCCTCTTTTTGTTTTAATAATATATGCATATACTGGAGATTCCTTCTTTCTTTCCACCCTATGGCGGACTGTTCTGTCTGGACCAGGCCAAGGCACTGGCAGCGCTGGGACATGAGGTGCGCA
Organism: uncultured Prevotella sp.; assembly: GCA_946628315.1. Lineage (GTDB taxonomy): Bacteria > Bacteroidota > Bacteroidia > Bacteroidales > Bacteroidaceae > Prevotella. Next base: position 8,121 of record CAMOWH010000091.1, on the reverse strand, counting down.
TTCTGAGCAATGTGCAGCTGGGGGCTTCCGTAGGTCTGAAGGATTATCTCACGCTGCCCTATGGCCGATATGAACACCTGATGGACGGCATCATGGTATATCAGTCGTATCAGCGTGGAGTGCCCAAGATGATTCGCCACAATGTTTCTCGCTGGGTGACCATCGTGCAGTCGATGTTTGCTGACTACGAGAAAAGATACGGGCTGCCCGACATCATTCATGCCCATTGCGCCAAGTGGGCGGGGTATGCAGCGATGCTCATCAGCAGGGAGTATGGGATTCCCTATGTCATTACGGAGCATCTGCCTTTGATGCTGTTAGAGGATGAGTTTGGCAAAGCTCCATCCTCGGCTTGGCAGATTCCGTTGCTACAACGCGCTTACGAATGTGCGGACATGGTGATTCCGGTGTCTGAGGAATTGGTGGATGACATAGCCTGCTATTATGGCAAAGACTATCGATGGAAATATGTATCGAACACCATTGATACAGACTTTTACGCTTATCAGCCACGCATGGCTCGCGAGGGGCGTCCGTTCAGATTCTGCTGCTTGGCTGATTACTACTATAGAAAAGGCTATGATGTCCTGTTTGAAGCATTGAGGCATTTGCAGAGTGGGGGACTTGGCGCTGAACTTCATGTGGCAGGTTTGTTCACTGACGGCAAGAAATGCAAGCAGGCAATAGACCAAGTGCAACTCAGAAATGTCCACACTTATGGGCGTGTTGACAAGCAACGGGTCAGGTCACTGTTGTATGAGTGTGATGCATTGGTGCTGCCCAGTCGTAGTGAAGTGCAGCCATTGGTGTTGCTGGAAGCCATGAGTACGGGAATTCCCGTTGTGGCAACGGAGTGTACGCCCCGCTGCCTTAGGATAGAAGGAGGATGCACGATAGTGCCCGTAGACAATGCTCGTGCTTTGGCAGAAGCCATGAAAGGACTCATGTTGACAGACCATCCGGATGGACAGTGTCTGTCGGAAAAGGTCAAGGCACTTGCTTCTCCCGAGGTGGTAGGAAGAAGTCTTGAGAAGCTGTTTAACGGAATAGTCGTTTCACACTGACAAGAATGCGCCTGGCTGTCAGTGCACCGTTCCAAAGGTGTTTGTTATGCATGATGTAACTGATGGTGCGGATGGGCCATGTACGGCTGGTTCTCCATTCTTTTTCACACCTGAGGGCTTCGTCTCTCAGTTGCACGCTATGCGCCCGGAAGGCGTGCATGTAGAGTGCGAAGATGCGCTTTTGGAAGAACGTATCAATGCGGGGGGAAGAGAGCGAATAGTGTTGGGTCAGATAAAAGCTCAAATTGGTTACCTGGCGGACAAAGCGGAACTGGCGTGTCTCGTCAGGTGCAGCAGACACACTGTTTCGCCCAATGCTATAGTTAAGCGTGGTATCGTCCAAGTAGGCAATATCGCCGTTTAGGGCCATACAAAACGCCACTTGCATGTCTTCACAGCCGAAGTCTTTATGGCGGAAGAGGTATTTATTTTCCTCATGAGCAGTCCGGACAATGTCTGCTCTATACAAAGAGGTACACAGATGAAAAGTGTTCATACCCGTCTGCGTCACAATGTCAACCAGCAGCCGTTTCCCTTCTGTGATGTCATCCAGTTTGCGCTGGTTGCCTTTCCTGACTTTTTGGCTGGTCTCGTCATAGAAGTTCCAGTTGGTAATCACCATACTGACATGGGGATGCTGTTCCATGATGCTCACCTGCTTCTCCAGCTTCAGCGGGTCTGTCCAAAAGTCATCACCGGCACAATCGGCTATGTATTTGCCACTGCTGGCTAAGATACAGTCGAAATAGTTGTCGATAATCCCTTTGTTGTGTTCATTGCAGAAGAGTCTGATTTGCGGATAGCGTGCCGCATAGTCCTCGCAGACGGCGCGTGTGTGGTCGGTAGAGCAATCTTCGCCGATGACGATTTCGAAAGGCACATGGCACCTCTGCATGAGAATGGAGTCCAGCGTCCGTCCGATGGTGCGCTCCTGATTGTATGTACAGACAATGACTGATATGAGGTTCTCCATGTGTCTTATCGTTCGCGTTTCAGTAAGGGCAGTGTATATAATAGTAAGGTACGCCCGAGACTGTTGGCTGTCAGGTGGCGGAACCACTGGTATTTCTGCGTATAGTTGCGGTCGGGCAGGGGCAGGAGGCCTTCAGAGCGCAGCGTGTCAATACGACCTTCCAACTCTTGGCGCGAACGTGTCTGCATGATGATCTGATAGAGATAATCCATGGTCAGCTGGGCCACCCGACGCTGCATGGCCAGCCGGTCGTTTGGTGACAGCCTGTCCATCTGGCGATGCAGGTTGAGTATGATGTCGTGTGTGTCGTCCAGGCGTTTGGTGACAGCCTGACTCGTCTTCTGATGTACTGCAGACGCAGGGCGTTGGCGATAGTAGTAGGCTTGTATCCGGGTGGCATACACAATTTCTGCTCGCAAAAGAAGCTGTGCGGTGAACTCTTCGTCCTCAGCGTATGCGATACCTGGCGTAAAGCACAACTGCCCGCGGACAGACTGCCGGAACAGACAGCAGCACGTGGCTCCCTGAATATTGTGATTCCGCATGAGCTCACTGCCAGAGGTGGGTGTAGGCGTCTTGAAATCTGCTGATGTCTGCGTTTTTTTGTGTGTGAAGTCGAACATGACCACCTCGGCATCTTGGTGGTTACGAATGATGCTGAGGCAGTAGTTGTAAGGCTCCTGAAGCAGACAGTCGTCACCGTCTACGAACTGTATGTATTGCCCTTTTGCCATATTCATACCGTTGTTGCGGGCTACACTGACACCCTGATGCTTCTGGCGCACGTAGATGATGTCATCGCCGTAGTGCATGAGTCCGTTCATGGGGCTGGTGTCTGAACCGTCGTCAATGACAATGATTTCGCGCTCTTGCGGTGTGAGTGCAAGTGCCAGAATGCTGTCGATGCACTCGCAGAGCATGGGCACCGGCAGGTTGTAATAAGTCAGGATGAAACTGACTAAGGGTCTCTGTTCGTTCATAATCCGTGTGCAAAGATACGAATTTAATTGGCGTTTTCGTAATAAAACACGAAAAAATGCGTTTTAAGAGTTAGATAATTGAAATGAAGACATCGAACGACAGCTATGACCACGTGTTGAAATACACGGGAATGTTCGGGGGCGTGCAGGTACTTGTCACACTGATAGGTCTTGTGCGCAATAAGTTCATGGCCCTGTTGCTGGGTACGGCAGGTGTGGGCTTCAACGCCCTGTTTGTGTCGATGCAGAACTTTGCCTCGCAGTGTACCAACCTGGGAATCTCGTTCGGTGCGGTACCCAAGCTGTCGGAATATTACGAAGAACAGCAAGAGGAACAGCTGGAGTACCACATACAGGTCATCCGATTGTGGAGTATGATTGCTGCTGGGTTGGGATTCCTGTTTTGTGTGGCTGTCAGTCCGCTGATGAACGACCTGTCGTTTACCTGGGGTAACCACACACTGCATTATGCCATGTTGGGCGTTTCAGTAGCCATGCTGACCCTGACGGGTGGCGAGACGGCAGTGCTGAAAGCCACACGACGATTGGGGGCACTGGCCAAGATTCAGATATATACGGCCATCATTTCGGTATTAGTTTCTATACCTTTATATTATTATTACGGTCATTCAGGTGTGATTCCTGTTATTGTCTCAATGGCTGCAGTGACGATGGTGGCAACCATGCGCTATTCGTACCGTAGCTATCCGCTACGTTTGCAGTGGACGGGCAGTGTGCTGAAGAGCGGGGCCGGGATGATTCGTCTGGGGGTGGCCTTTGTATTGGCAGCGGCTGTGGGCAGTGCTTCAGAGATGTTTATCCGTGCCTTTCTGAATGTAGAAGGCGGCTTGGGCGATGTAGGACTGTATAATGCCGGTTTCATGTTGACCATCACCTATGCGGGTATGGTGTTCTCGTCGATGGAGCAGGATTACTTCCCGCGTTTGTCAGCAGTCAGCAAAGATGTGGAGAAAACTAACGAGACGGTAAACAAGCAGATGGAAGTGTCGCTGTTGCTGTTAGCACCTATGTTGGTGGCCCTGTTGACTGCACTCCCGGTATTGGTGCCGCTGTTGTTCTCAAATGAATTTCTGCCTGTGGTGGGAATGGCCCAGGTGGCTGTGCTGGCCATGTATTTCAAGGTGCTGAACCTGCCTGTCGCATATATCACCCTGGCCCGTAGCAAGTCGTTGGCATACCTGTTGCTCGAGACTACGTATTTCGTGGTACTGGTGGTGGGCGTGATGGCGGGATTTCGCATGTGGGGAATCTGGGGAACGGGCTTGGCTGTTGTGATAGCCCACATAGCAGAACTGATGACGGTAGGGGGCTATGCCTATTGGCAGTTCAACTACAGATGTACTTGGACGATAGCCCGTTATGCGGGCGTGCAGACGGCGATAGGTCTGGTAGCCTATGCTGTTTCAGTAATGGTTGAGGGCTGGGGCTATTGGATAGCAGAAGCCGCACTGACGCTGGTCAGCACGGCTTATTCAGTATACATCCTGCGTCAGAAAACGCATCTATGGGAAGCGTTGAAAAAGCGATTCAGAATTTGAAGTCCAGTTGCACGTCCACCAGATTGTAGCTGTGCTTGCCTTCAGTCTTGATGTTCTTGTCGTTGACACGGGCGTACTCGATGTTCAGCTGTAGGTTCTTGTTGAATATATAGTCAACACCGATTTCATAGTATGTCTTGCTGGTTGACCACTCCTTGCGGTCGCGATAGAGGTCATAACGAGCCTTGACGTGGAACTTCTTGGCAATGATAGGAGCAATGCAGAGGGCATAGTAGGCATCGGCCTTGTCGCCGGCGGCGAGGTTGGAGCCATAGCCCTGTGAGTGGACATACTCCGTTCGGAAGGTCCAGTCGCTCTCCGTCACGTAGTCGGCAGACAGGGCATATCGGTTCTTGGGAACACTGCGGCTGTAGGATTCGCCTGTGGCTGCGTCGGTATAGCTGATGACACGGCTACCAGTCCATCCGAAGACACCGATGCGCATACCTTTGACGGGCATGACCCACAGGCCTCCGATGATGTCCTTGCGGTTGTCGGCATCCTTTTTGTTGATACCTTCTCCGTTGAATGCACCTATCTGATAGTGCAACAGGTTACGGCCTTGGGCATTCTTCAGGAAGTCACCCTGCACCTGGATACCGATGTCACGACCGTTGGAAGCCTGTTCGCCCGTACGGTCAGACATGCCTACCAGTTTGCTGATGGCTTGCGAATAGGACATGAAGCCCTGTGTAATGGGGTGCATGGGGTTTTCAAATGAGAACGAACGTTTGAATTGTCCAGCCTTGATGCGCAGAAATTCGAACTTCTGCCATTCACCGAACAAATCGACCACGCGTGGTGATGAACCCAGTGTCGAAGTGTTACCGTTCAGCTGGATTTGTCCCTTCCAATAGAAGTCTCCGGCAATGCGACCTTCCAAAGCCAGACGGAACAGGCGGAGCTGGAACGTGTTGGCATGGTCTTTCTGGTCGGGAGTGGTGGTGCTGTACTTGTCGTCACCCTGATACTGCACCATGCCATATCCACTTAGCTTGATGTTTTGAATCCATTGGGGCCATTCGAATTTCGATGACTTCGTGTCATTTTGTGCATTCTTTTCTTGTGCGCTGGCAGTCAATGTCATAATCGTGAAGGCCAGCATCATGAGTTTTTTCATAAAGGTTATCGTTTAATAAGTAATACTACATTTTCTACATGGGGCGTGTGGGGGAACATGTCTACCGGCTGTACGGCTGCTACCCGATAGTCTGTATCAAGATCCTGCAGGTCACGAGCCTGTGTAGCAGGATTGCAAGAGACATAGACGATGCGCTGAGGTGCAGCGTGAAGAATTGTCTTGATGACGTCAGGATGCATACCTGCACGTGGGGGGTCAGTGATGATGACATCGGGACGACCATGCTCTTGGATGAACTCGTCGGTCAGGATGTCCTTCATGTCGCCGGCAAAGAACAGGGTGTTGTCTATGCCGTTCAGACGGGAGTTGACTTTTGCATCCTCAATAGCCTCGGGTACATATTCTATACCAATGACCTTACGTGCCTTCTTGGCTACAAAATTGGCAATGGTACCCGTGCCGGTATATAGGTCGTAGACCATCTCGCTTCCTGACAACTGTGCGAAGTCGCGGGCTACGGAATACAGGTGGTAGGCCTGTTCTGTGTTGGTTTGGTAGAACGACTTGGGACCCACCTTGAACTGCAGACCTTCCATGGTCTCGATGATGTGGTCCTTGCCTTTGAACACATGGATGTCTTGGTCACCAATCGTGTCGTTGCACTTTTGGTTGTTGAGATAGAGTAGAGAAGTAATCCGTGGAAATGTGTCTGCCAAGTGCTGCATCAGTCCCATGGCTTCCTTTTCGCCACCAGTCTCGTCATAGTGGAACTGGACGATCACCATCCACTCACCCATGTCCTGATTCTCAGTCGTCTCTTCAGCGTGTGGCATGGCATTGCGGATGATGACATCGCGCAGCAGTCCTACCTGCTGGCGCAGGTCGAAGAACGACAGCTGGTGCTCAATGGCATAGTCGCGTATGCTGTTGCGAATCTGATTGTGCAGGTCGTCCATGAGCCAACATTTCTCAATGGGCAATATCTTGTCAAAGGCTCCCGTGATGTGGAATCCGATGGCGGGAATATTCTTCTCTAAACGCTCATTTTGTAACTCGGAACTCGTCAGCCAGCGTTTGTTGGCACAACCAAAGTCGAGTTTGTTGCGGTATTCCTGAGTTTTGACACTGCCAAGAATGGGCAGGAACTCTGGCAACTCCACCTTGCCGATACGCGTCAGCTGGTCGTACACCTGTTGCTGCTTCATCTTCAGCTGTTCCTTGTAGGGCAACTGTTGCCACTTGCAACCGCCACAGACGCCAAAATGCTGGCAGAACGGCTTGGTACGCAAGGGACTATAGGTGATGTATCGGATGACCTCTGCCTCCATGAAACTGTGTTTCTTGCGGCGTACTTGCAGGTCACAGACATCGCCCGGAACAGCCCAGGGAACAAAAACTACCATATCATTGACGCGAGCAATAGACTTGCCCTCAGCGGCAAAATCAGTGATGGTAATATTTTCTAAAATCGGTAATGGTTTCTTTTTTCTTGTCATATCGTTTGCAAAGTTACTAATAAAAAGCGAGTTGACCAAAAGTAAGTTGATTTTTCTTTGGAATGTGATGTTTGGGCAAGGATGAGGATGACGAAACATAAAAAATGTTAAATCAGAGGGTGGCGTGCAAAAATAATGGTCGTGAAAGTGGGCGTAAGTCATTAAAAAATCGTACCTTTGCAGCCGATTTCGTAAAAAACAGTTGATGAAGAACGACAACATGAAGAATCAGTACCGTGTCAATGAGCAGATACGGGTACGCGAAGTACGAATCGTTGGCGACGGTGACAGTACCGTGATGTCAACGCGTGAAGCATTAGATATGGCACGCAATCAGGGCGTTGACTTGGTAGAGATTTCGCCTAATGCCAATCCTCCTGTTTGTCGTCTGATTGACTACTCCAAGTTCCTGTACCAGCAGAAGAAGCGCCAGAAGGAGATGAAGGCCAAGCAGGTAAAAGTGGAGGTGAAGGAAATCCGCTTCGGACCACAGACCGATGAGCATGACTATCAGTTCAAGTTGAAACATGCAATGGAGTTCCTACAGGAAGGTAATAAGGTACGTGCGTACGTATTCTTCCGTGGACGTTCCATTCTCTTCAAAGAACAGGGTGAGGTGCTGCTGTTGCGCTTTGCCAATGACTTGGAGGAATACGGTAAGGTAGAGGGTATGCCCTCGCTGGAAGGAAAGAAGATGTTTCTCTATCTGGCTCCAAAGAAGGCCGGTGTGGCGAAGAAAAGTCAGCAGGCCCGTGACCGTGAAGCCAGTGAGACTGAGGCTAAGGAGACAGCTAAGCAGGTAGAGGGGAAGCCCTCGAACGGCGGTTTGTTTGCCAATGCCAAGATCAGTGCTGACGTGCTGAAGAAGCTGACGGAAAGCGAAGACGAATAAGGTCGTCAACGAAAAGTAAAGAGAAGGTGGCGCGCCCGGTATATGCGTAGTCGCCGATTATTAATAACAATTTAAA
>CAMOWH010000090.1:0-8736 GCA_946628315.1 uncultured Prevotella sp. | reverse complement strand
CATGGATACCTTGATATATTGTTCTGCCCGTTCCACATCACCTTGCTCAAAAAGAGTCATGGCGATACTCATCAGGGCAGAATTCTCCATGTTGGAGCATTTCAGATCACATTGGCTGGCTCTGATTAGATACTCCATTCGTTTGTCGTATTCGCCACGTACCGCATGATTACCTGCCAATGCATAGCAGGCCATCGCGTATTCGCGTACATTATCTTTATATTTCTCAAGCACACGCTCATAATGTTCACGTGCCTTTGCTGGGTCTATATCGATATAGACGAACTTTTCACCCATGTAATAGTCATAGAAAGGTTCGTCAGGTGACAAATTGGCAATGGCCTTCTCCAAATATTGCTTTGCTATTGCCCGGTATCGAGGGGCGTATGTGCTATCGTTGGCAAAACTTGTTTTATAAGAATAATGGGTGAAGTAGTGAAAGTAGTAATCAAACATCGCATCCTTCTGAACAGTCGCTGAATCGATACTGTTCAGAATGTCGAGTGCCTCGCTGTAAAGGCCGCTGATGGATAGCAATTCTGAACGATGTAGCTGGAAACGGTTAATATAGTTCTGATTGTGCTGCTGGAGTGCTAACTGGTAGCCTTTCTCGGCATAGCACATCGCTGAGTCAAACTTAAATACATGGTATTCGGTATAAATATCGGTGTAGAGCCTCAGTAGCATGTTGCTGTCACGTTCGGCCTTTGCTTGTTGTTTCAGCAGGGCTATCTTGTCTTCTTTTGCCTTAATAAACTCCCCACGGCTGGCAATCGTCTGATCCAGCTCCTTCAGCATCTGTTCGGTGTCAGCTTGGGCGGTAAAAACTGCAAAAGTAAGGGTCAGCAATAGTAATAATCTGGTCATAATGGGCGAATTTTCCGCAAATATAAGGATAAACATCGATTCTACAAAATTTACTATATTGGTTTTAACAATAATTACAACTCCTTGAATATCAAACAAATCCAAATCTGCATTTCTTAAGAGTATTTACTATGGCATTACTATGAGGCTTAATGTGATATTTTTCCGACTACCTTTGCACCAGTTTTCACTAATAATAACTAAAAAGTAACTGTATGAGAAAATCAAAGCAACTACTAACAAAGCGCTTGGCACTCAGTCTGCTGACCCTGCTGATGTCGCTTAGTTTACTTGCACAAGACATTAAGGTGCAAGGTGTCGTGAAGGACCAGACGGGTGAAACTGTCATTGGTGCAACAGTGATGCAAAAAGGAACGAACAACGGAACCGTTACCGACTTCGACGGTAACTTTTCATTGTCAGTTCCCTCTAAAGCCACACTCGTTATCTCCTATATAGGTTATACCACACAGGAGGTAGCTGTGAATGGCAAGAGTAAGATTGAGGTTGTTCTGAAAGAGGACAGCCAGACACTTAGTGAAGTGGTGGTCGTTGGTTATGGAACGATGGACAAGAAAGAACTGACCTCTGCCATCTCTCATGTCAGCGAAAAGGACTTCCTGACAACCAGTTCGCTCGACCCTTCAATGATGATTCAAGGCAAGGTGCCGGGTGTGTCAATCACCAACACTGGAGCCGGTGACCCCAACAATCAGGCCAGCATCCAGATACGTGGTGTGTCGTCGCGTGCCGCAGGTCTTGGCCCGCTGATTGTCATCGACGGTGTGCCGGGCGGCAATCTGACCAACATCAATCCCAACGACATTGCCTCGTTCGACATACTGAAGGATGGTGCCGCATCAGCCATCTACGGTACACGTGGTTCCAATGGTGTAATTGTGGTTACCACTAAGAAAGGCAGCAAGGACGGCGCAACTCATGCTACCTACTCCAGCCAGTTGTCGTGGGATTTCATCAATAAGGAACTGAAGATGATGGATGCACAGCAATACCGCGACGAACGTCTTGGCTGGGGAGATACAGGTGTAGATCTCGGAAGCAGCGTTGACTGGCTCGACGAAGTGAGCCGGACAGGTTTTACTCAGCAACATACGTTGACACTAAGCGGCGGCAACGACAAGAGTAACTATCGTGTGAGTGCCGATTATCGAAAGGCTCATGGCATTGACCTACGCAGCGGACGCGAGGAGTACGGTGCTCGTGCAGCCCTGATGCATACCACGAAAGACGGCCTGCTGACGTTGACGGCCAACATTGCCCCGCGCATTATCTATCGTGACCAGGCTGACTGGAGCGTTTTCAAGGATGCCATTGAGGCCAACCCCACGACTCCGATAATGGACCCCAACAACCCTGTGAGCTACTACAACTTCCAAGGTCAGGTAGTAGGCAGCAATCCGGTTGAGCGTCAGCGTCTTGAAACGGATCATGGTGACACAAAGTTGCTCGACTGGGATGCTACTGTGAAACTGAACATCCTTCCTTTGTTTGGTGGAAAAGATATGACGGGACAGAATCTTACCACTCAACTGATGTTCGCCGACCATCAGTATGATAACAATAACAGCTGGTTCCGCCCATCCACCAGTACCATTGCCGTGAACAACGGCCGTGAGGGAGAGGCCAGCCGCAGCTATGCAAAAGAAAGCCAGTATGTTGTGGAGTGGCTCACTAATTACATGGGCAGTTTCGGCAAGCACAACATCAAAGGCATGGTAGGCTATTCATATCAGTACTCGCGCTATTCTGGCTTCAATGCAGAGAACAAGGATTTCCCCAACGATGGTCTTGGACCCGACAACCTCGGCTCGGGTGAATATGCCAAGGAAGAGGGAGAAGTGCTGATGGGTAGCTATAAGAACGACTCCAAGCTCATTGCCTTCCTGGGGCGCGTCAGCTACGACTATGACGGGAAGTATCTTCTCACAGCTTCTCTACGCCACGAAGGCTCGTCAAAATTCGGTGCAGACAACAAATGGGGTAACTTCCCCGCTGTGTCAGCCGGTTGGCGCATCTCATCTGAAAATTTCATGAAAGACCTGACGTGGATAGATGACCTGAAGCTGCGTGCCGACTATGGCGTGACAGGTAATCAGGACTTTGGCAGCTATCTCTCGCTGAACACGATGACGGGCTTCGGCTACTACTATTATAATGGTAAGTACTTCCAGGTTTGGGGACCGGCCAAAAATGTCAATCCTAACCTGAAATGGGAAAAAGGCAAGAACTGGAACATAGGCATTGATTTCTCCCTGTTTAAAGGACGCCTCTATGGATCGCTCAACTACTTCAGCCGCCGACAGCAAGACCTGCTGGGCAACTACAAGGTCAGCGTACCGCCCTATCTGTTTGATGAGACCTTTGTCAACGTGGGAACGATGAAGAACTCGGGATTTGAGTTAGACCTGAGTTTCCAAGCCGTGAAGAGCAAGGACTTCGACTATAACATCAGTCTGGTAGGTTCTACGATGAACAACAAGTTTGTAGATTTCAGCAACTCCGAGTATGTGGGACAGGACTACTACGACGAGGCAGGCACAGAGGACCCCTATCCGTTCTATAATCTGCAACGCATTGAGAAAGGACAGTCTTTGGGCAACTTCTATATGTGGAAATATGCAGGTCATACCACTGACGGCGAATGGCTGGTTTACGACAAGGACGGAGACATCATCCGCGCTTCACAGGCCAGCGATGCCGACCGCCAGAAGGTAGGAAACGGCATGCCTAAGTTCACCATGTCAATGACTCACACTTTCCGCTATAAGGATTTTGACCTGTCACTCTTCTTCCGCGGTGCCTTCTTCTACGACATCTTCAACATCCACGACTTCTATTATGGCACCCGCAACTTCACGGGCAACCGTCTGGAGAAAGCATACGGCAAGAACTTCGACATAGCCGGCACAGCCAATCCCGTAGTGTGTGACTACTTCCTAGAGCGTGGCGACTACCTGAAGCTCGACATGGCTACTCTTGGATATACCTTCCGCCCGAAAGACTGGCGCTTCATCGACCGAATCCGTGTCTATGCCACCGGCAAGAACCTACTGACACTGACCAAGTTCAGCGGTGTAGACCCCTCTACCTATCAGACCAACGGACTGACACCCGGAGCACAAGGTTCACGCACCTACTTCCCCTCTACCCGCCAGCTTATCGTTGGTTTGCAGGTGGACTTCTGATAATTCATAGTACATAATTCATATTTCATAACCAGAAAAAGTAGAAGAAATGAAATCCATACATTATTATATATTAGCAGCAGCATTGGGGCTTGGCACCCTTACAAGCTGCACCGATTTGGACGAGACGCTCTACGACCAGGTAGGTACACAGAACTATTACAACACAAAGAACGATGTTGTCCGCGCCACGTTCCGACCCTTTGAGCACGCATTCTGGAGCATTCAGAGCCGTCATGTACTGAACGAGCTTACTGCCGACCAGCTTATCACCCCAACGCGCGACGGATGGTGGGACGACGGAGGCAAATGGCGCCGCCTGCACTACCATGAATGGAATGTAGAAGATGGTGGTGACGCACAGGCCGAGTGGAACGGATGTTTCCAGGGTATTATGCAGTGTAACTACGTGATAGAGGACTTAGAGCAACTCGATGCCTCCCGCTTTGGCTTCTCGCAGGCGGAGTTCGACAATCTGAAAGCCCAGTGCCGTGTGCTTCGTGCGTGGTTCTACCTGCGTCTGCTCGATGGTTTCCGCAACGTGCCTTACGCAGTGAGCTTCAACGATGTCAGTCGCAACACGGAGACGCAGGTTGAGCCGCGCGTCATCTACGACCTTATTGAAAATGACCTTAAGGAGTGTCTGCCCATGTTGGCTGAAAAGTTTTCACTTGGTGGAAACAATTCGCTCCAGGGGCAGTGGACCAAAGCTGGTGCAGCAGCCTTGCTGGTGCGTTTGTACCTGAATGCCCAGGTTTATATTGGAGAGGACCACTACAGCGATTGTGCCGCGATGGCTCAGGACATCATTGACGGCAAATACGGGAAGTATAGCGTTGCCGACCGCTGGGATGCAGCCTTCGACTGGAATAACGACGAGTGCGACGAAGTCATCTTTGGATTCCCTGCAGCCTCTGGATATAGCTATTGGCACTATCAGGGCGATTCCTATTGGTGGACGACACCGGCCCGTGCCCGCTACTACCTGAATGATTCCAAATGCAAGGCTGGCGACCACAATACCAAGTATGCCGCCTCTCCCAGCTATGCCCCCAACGGCGAACTCTATACCTACGAGCTGGGCATGCCCATCCAGAAATTCCGCAAGTACGATGGCGATGTGCGCATGAAGCTCTATAAGAACCTGGGTAACAGCACCCGTGAGGGAATGTTCCTCTTTGGTTATCTGGAATATACCGACGATAATGGTTCAACAAAGCGTGTAAAGGCTCCCGAAGTAGATTATGAGCTCTATATCCGTGACGCTGTGGGCAAGTTCCAGGGCATGGACCCCAACCAGTGGCTCACAGCCACCAGCAGCACCCTGCGTGACGGCGACCACAACTCTGGCTGGCATTTTGCCAAGTATCCGTTCTATAGCGATGACGATGCTCACCAGATGGAGAGCGACTACACCGAGATTCGTCTGCCTGAGATTATCTACTCGCTGGCTGAGTGCAAACTGCGCGAAGGCAAGAAGGCAGAGGCAGCCCGCCTGCTGAACAGCGTGCGCAAGCGTAATTATCCAGCAGACAAACAGGCCGATGCGCTCTATGCCCCCGAGGGGAGCGCCAACCTCGACATGCAGGAAATGCTCGACGAGTGGGGACGCGAGTTCTTTGCCGAGAGCCGCCGACGCATCGACCTCATTCGCTATGGGAAATTCAGCTCCAGCACATGGTGGGACAAGACGGCTGATGCAGACCGCCATACAGAGATTTTCCCCATTATGCGTCCTATACTGAATGCTAACCCCAAGTTGGTTCAGAATCCCGGATATAACAATTGATAACTAAAAACATGAGAATAAATATGAAACTGAATCGTTTGTTTTCAGCTTTTGCCGGCATAGTGCTGGCAGCTGGTATGACAAGTTGTGACAGCGAGAAAGACTTCGTAGTCATTGACGGAGAACTTCCCATTAAGACCACAACCCTGTATATGGTAGGCGATGCCACGCCCAACGGATGGGACATTGGTAATCCTACAGCACTGCAGGCTTCGGCTGATGACCCGTTGGTGTTTACATGGGATGGCGAACTCTATAAGGGCGAAATGAAACTTTGTCTTACTACTGGCAGTTGGGATGCGCCTTTTATCCGTCCGGAGGTGCATGGAACGGAGATTGGCAAAACGGCTATCGTCGATGCTAAATTTATCATGCATGCCGGCGACCCCGACGAGAAGTGGCGTATCTCTGACGCAGGAAAGTATCGCCTGACTTTTAATCTGCGTCAGTGGACGATGTCTACAGAGTTCCTTGGCGAGCCTGATGCGCCTGTCATCACTCCCATCGTTGCAGACAATGTCTACATTGTCGGTGATGCCACACCTGCGGGGTGGAACATCGATGCTCCTACGCAGCTCTCCAAGCAAAGCCAATACATCTTTGTCTATGAGGGCAACTTGAATGCAGGCGAAATGAAAGCCTATACGCAGAGCGGCGACTGGGATGCACCTGCTATCCGTCCCACCTTCGGCGGTTGCAAGATTAGCAAGGATGGTGTTGAAGATGCTGCTTTCACATACGTATCCAATCCTGATAACAAGTGGAACATTGCTGATGCCGGAAAGTATCGCCTGACCTTTGACCTGGAACACTACACGCTGACAGCAGAATATCTGGGCGAGCCAGACCCCGTGGAAGAACCTTCCAGACAACCCATTGAGGCCGAGGCTGTCTACATTGTAGGCGATGCCACGCCTGCCGGGTGGAACATCGATACACCGACACAGCTCACCAAGCAGTCACAGTACATTTTTGTTTATGAAGGAGAACTGGTTCCCGGCGAACTGAAGGCCTGCACACAGACAGGCGACTGGGGCGTGCCCTTCATCCGTCCCACCTTCAGCGGCTGCAAGATCAGTCTGACTGGTGTCGAGAATGCTGATTTCGTCTATATCGCCAACCCTGATGACAAGTGGCAGGTGACGGAGAGCGGACAGTACCGGCTTACGTTTGACTTGGAACACTATACGCTGATTGTTGAGAAGAAGAACTGATTTAATCTCAATAACCACAATGATGAAATATACGCTGATACTCACAGGTACGTTGCTGGCTGTAACTCTGTTCTCCTCGTGTAGTAAAGATGAAGAGGTACGTCACCCGGCAAAGTATGAACTGCCCGAACTTCCTGTGATAGAGGGTATCCACAACGGACAAAAAGCCCCGCTCTATTGGAGCATTTATGAGTATGCTTATACGCTGGAGCAGCAAGGTGTCAGCGGCAGCAACATGGATTTTTCCATTGGTCAATGGGATGAAATCATTGACTGGGTGTCTACCAATCTTAAACCTTTTGGTTACGACATGGTGTGTACCGATGGTTTTATCCCGATGCTGGACAAGGACGATTCCGGCTACATGACCCACTACGGTTCTGTTTCTTTGAAGGAACTTGCCGACAGGTGCAAGGCAAAAGGCTTGAGGCTGGGTGTCTATGACAATCCATTATGGATTCATGGTCCGCTGAATACCAAGATTGCAGGAACCAATCTCACTTTCGGACAGTTGCTCTATGACAGCAGCACGACGGTGCAGAACCCACAGGCACGGGATCAGTGGTTCACGTGGATTGTCAGCACCAAGGAGGGTGCACAGGAGTACATCGACGGATTCTTCCGTCACTACAAGGAGCTGGGCGTAAGTTTCATACGCATGGACTTCCTGTCGTGGTACGAGGATGGTCGAGACCGTGGTCTTGGTACTGTTGGACGTGGCTATGGCCGCGAGGCTTACGCAAGGGCTTTAGCCTACATTGCCCAGTCGGCAAAGAAGTATGGCATCTTTACCTCGCTTGTCATGCCCCATCTGAACGATGATGCAGAGGTAGAAGCCCGCTATGGCAACATGGTGCGAATCGTGGCCGACACCGGCAATGGTGGCTGGAACCACACCTCTGCCCATGACAAGGGCCGCTCTTACCGGTCGTGGCCCAACTGTATGAACCAGTTTGACGGTTTCAACTACTGGGCGCACATCACCGGGCGCGACAAGGTCATCCTCGATGGCGACTTTCTGCGGCTGAACCGCTACGACACCGATGCAGAGCGACAGACGGCAGTCACGCTGCAACTGATGGCTGGAGGCCCCATAGCCGTGGCCGACCAACCCTCTACCATTGGCAGCAATCTACAGTTTTACACTAACAGCGAATTGCTCGCGCTCCGTCAGGATGGTTTTGTGGGTCAGCCGCTTAGTAACAAACTGGGGCAACAATCCGAAATCTGGTATGGACAGATGAGCGACGGCAATCATGTCGTGGCCCTATTCAACCGCAGCGACACGCAGGCAACGATTACCGCCGACTTCGCGGCGCTGGGCATCAGTGACCAGTGGAAGGTACGTGACCTTTGGAGTCACGCTGACGAGGGGATGGCATCTGTTATTACCGCCAGTCTGCCAGCCCATGGTTGTAAGATTGTAAAATTAAGTAAATGAAAATGAGTATGCAAATCAAGACACTGCTTCATCAAAGTGCCCTCACTCTTGCCATTGCCTGCCTGTCACAGGGCAGTGCGATGGCTCAGAAAGGGCCGAAATGGCTGGGCGATGCCGTGTTCTATCAGATCTACCCCTCATCGTATATGGACACCGACGGCAATGGCATCGGCGACCTGCCCGGCATCACCCAGAAGCTCGACTACATCAAGTCCATCG
>CAMOWH010000089.1:0-8766 GCA_946628315.1 uncultured Prevotella sp. | reverse complement strand
AATGACAGATGACAGTTTTTAAAACAACTGACTAACAAGAGAGAGGGCTCCCACCGTGACGTGAGAGTCCTCTCTTTTTCTTCGAACGACCTCTCTTGCACTTGCCGTGAAGGCAAGGTATTACCCTGCAAGGCATAACAACTACCGCGAGGTTTCGGTGAAGGCTTCCATGATGGCTGTGGGCTTGCCGTCCTGGAAGGCTCCTAAGGGATACGGGCCCTCCAGTTCGGGAGCCCAGTAGAAGACGCCTTTGCAATGGCCGTTTGTCTTGTTTCTTGACGCATCGATGATGGCAGCCATGATCTGTTTGCCCTCAACGGGCTTCTTGGCCTCGGCGCCTGTCTCTACCACCATCAGGGACTTGTGGTATTTCTGCCACATGCGATTGATGTTAGCGGTGAACTTCTCGACGGTTTCTTGCCATGACTTGGTGAGGTTGCCTTTGATGTCCCAATAGGGATAGACACTCAGGCCAATCATGTCGAAACGGGCTTTATAACGTATCAGACCATCGAAGATAAAGTCGTAACGCCTGGGGTCGCACCCTCCATCCAGATGGATAATGACCTCTGCCTTGGGATAGACGGACTTGACAGCCTGGTAGCCTGCATCGGTAAGTGCAGCATACTGTTGCATATTGTCCTCGGCACGTCCTACAGGCCAGAGGAAGCCATGAGTGGTCTCGTTGCCCACCTGTACCCAACGCACCTCTACCCCAGCCTTCCGAATAGCTGCCAGCACGTCGTGAGTATGGTCATAAAGTGCCTTCTTCATTTCCTTGTAGGTCATCTGTTTCCATTGGGCTGGAATATTCTGCTGACCTGGGTCTGCCCACCAGTCGCTATAATGGAAGTCTATCATCAAAGCCATGCCCCAGTTCTTTGCCCGTAGGGCCATTCGCACCACATCCTCTTTGTTGCAGAACCCTCCATGCTCCACAGGATTGACCCAGACCCTTAATCGTACGGCATTAAGCCCTAACTCACGCATCAAGGCTGTATTCTCGCGGGGTTCGCCCTGGGTGTTACGCAATTGACAGCCACGAGCCTCCAACTCGGTGGTACCACTGATGTCGGCCCCCAACCAGAAGGATTGCTGAGCCTTGACAGCGGACACCACACAGACACCTATCAAAAATGCAAGGATTCTTTTCATCGGTCAATAAAAATTATTTCGTTTCCAGATGGAGTACCGCTGGTTTCAGGCGTCCTCTCTGGTCTTTCACCGTTAACGTAACCTTTCCTGCCTTTGTGGTGGGTCGCAGGATAACCACCAGCTCGCCATTGAAGAGTTTCATACGAGGCTGGCGGAACGACTCCAACGAGGTGGCATCACCATTGCAGACAGCCTCAAAGCGGGCCTCACCACCAACTGTGAATGTCAGAGCATCCTGGCAAGTGGGAACGGCAACTCCTTGCTTGTCATTCACATGGATGCGGACATAGATTAAATCTTCGCCATCTGCCTTGTACTCATTGGTCTCTGGCTGGGCCACCAACTCGACAGGTTTGCCTGCTGTCCGTCTTACGTCCTCACCAATTTTGTGACCCTCGGCATCATAAGCGACAACGCGAATCTCGCCGGGTTCGTATTTCACATCATTCCAGCGCAGGCGATAACGGTCAAGCCGTTCTGCCGGGTTCTTGCGAACACGTCCCTGGCTCTTACCATTGACGAAAAGTTCGGCTTCGACCCCATCGGTATAGCAATAGACGGGAGTCACCTGTCCCTTACGCTTCGGCCACGTCCAGTGAGGCAACAGGTGAACGGTATGTTCCGCCTTGTTCCACTTCGAACGATAGAGCCAGTAACGGTCCTTGGGCAAGCCTGCCAAGTCGAAGATTCCAAAGTAGCTGGAGCGTGAAGGCCAGTATTCGTCGTATGGTGTGGGTTCGCCCAAATAGTCGTAGCCCGTCCATACAAACTCGCCAATCACCCAGGGGAAATCGTCCTGACAACGCCAGTCGTCATCAGGCAGATTGGACCACGGACACCACTCTACATCGTACGACGAACATTGTCCGTCGGCTCTCTGAATGGCTGTAGGGTCATAGTTGGGTGAATAGGATGCAAACTCGGAATAGTCAGTTTCCTTGACAGGGAACTTATAGACGCCACGCGACGAAACAGTAGAAGCCGTTTCCGAACCTAACAGGAAGCCTTGGGGCAACTGCTTGATATTATTATCATACTTGTGGACGCGATAGTTGAATCCCGGCACTTCCATCGCTTGGGCAAAACCACTCTTCAGTGCGGCCTCAGCACGGTCCATGCCTTGTGTCACAGGGCGTGTCGGGTCTAATGCGTGGCACAGTCCTTGCAGCTGAATACTCAGCTGACGTCCCTCCTCGCTCCACTGTTCTGGAATCTCGTTACCAATAGACCACATTACAATAGAGGGATGGTTACGATGGTTCAGCACCAGATTGGTGATGTCCTTCACGGCCCATTCCTTGAAGAAGCGCGCATAGCCGTTCTTGCACTTGGGATAAAGCCACATGTCAAACGACTCGGCCATGACCATCATACCCATCGAATCGCAAATCTCCATCTGCATGGTTGAGGGCATGTTGTGCGCAGTGCGGATGGCGTCACAGCCCATTCCTTTCAGGGCACGAATCTGGCGGATAAGTGCCGACTTATAGACAGCAGCACCCAAGGGGCCTAAGTCATGATGCAGGCAGACACCTTTAATCTTACGCGTCTGACCGTTCAACTGGAAACCATGCTCACGATCTACGCGAACGGTACGGATACCGGTCTTAATGGTCTTGCTGTCGAGCACTTCATGATGTCCCTGATATACCTCCACCCTTACTTCATATAAATAAGGTGTTTCCGGCGACCACAGCTTAGGGTTCTTTAGCTTGAACTTGGCATACACTTTTCCGTCGCCTTCAATACGGGTGTCACCACTTGATGCCGTCACACCATCAGGCCCCTTCAGGAAAACCTGCGCAGTGCCCTTCACCGGATTAACAATACGAGCCTCGACCTCCACAACGGCCCCGTCCTTATCAATGCTCATCGTACGAGCATAGATGCTCCAGTCGTCAATATGCGTCTTCTTTGTCAGCACCAATTTGACAGGACGATATAATCCTGCGCCAGGATACCAGCGCGAACTCTCTTCCACGTTCTGCAAATGAACGCTGATATCCAGCTCGGAGGTAATTGACGTAGGTTGCTTCTTGAGAAAAGGAGTCACGTCCACACGGAAGGCATTATACCCATAGGCCCAATAGCCTGCCTCTTGGCCATTAACACTGACACGTGGCTCAGCCATTGCTCCGTCGAATACCAGTTCTCCTGCCTCGTAGCCCTGGGGAATCTCCACCGTCGTGCGATACCAGCCTTCGCCTATCCAAGGTAAGGCTCCTGACCGTCCTGACTTCTCCGTCGCTTCTGTCTCACCATTCTGCGTGATAGCCACACGCTGCAAGTCCCATTTCTTATCGAAAGGGCCTGCAATAGCCCAATCGTGCGGAATCTGTACCTGAGACCACGTTTTGCAGTCGCGTGAGAACTCCCACGTCTTCAAATTATTCTCACGCCTTTCCTGTCCCATAGCCAGCTGGCTGAGCAGGAAAAAAACAAACAATAGTTTTATCTTCATAAGTTGCAAGTTAGTAATATTTGTTTTGAAGGCCCAAAGGTACAAAAAAATCCCCACAGAACCAAATCTGTAGGGATTTTTGTTATCTAAGTGTTAGAATTACTTCGTGGTGTCGATGAACATAGCAACACGGTTGAAGTCGTTCTCCTCAGAAATCTTGTCAGTAGCACCCAGACCCTCGCAAGTGATGCGGTCAGCGGCAATCTTGTACTTCTTGATCAGAGCGTTCTTAACAACCTCAGCACGCTTCTCAGAAAGCTTCTGGTTGAACTCAGCCTTACCCTCGGGTGAAGCGAAGCCACGAACAATCACCTTAGCGTCCTTGTGGTTCTTCATGTACTTAGCAACCATCTCGATGCTTGCATACTGAGCAGCGTCAATAGTGCTCTTGCCCTGACGGAAGATAACCATGGGCTGCAGGATGTTCTCCTTCTCCTCAACAACCTGTACAGGACGAGCCTCGCAAGCAGCGAGCTTAGCCTTCAGGTCAGCAATCTCGCGAGCGTCAGCAGCAATCTTGCCATCCTTAGCGTTGTTGTCAGCACGGAGCTCGTTGATCTTTGCATTCAGGCCATCGATCTCAGCCTGGTCGCGCAGCTCCTCAATCTTGAAGTTGTGAGTACCGTTGCTGTTGCCGAACTTGTAGTTCACACCAGCGCTCAGCTGGAACAGACCGTTACGAGAATCGAACTTTGCATAAACGGGCTCAATCGTACCCATGGCATTCTGCAGGTCCCAGCTCTTCATACCGAAGATTACAGCGGGCTCCAGATATACCTGCCAAGCCTTCTTCTCACCCAGGTTCAGAGCGAAGTCCAAAGCGAACTTAGTGTTCAGACCGTTAGCCTTAGAAACACCAAACTGATGATCCCAACCACCACCGGCAAGAGCAATCATCTCGAAGGTGCGGGGCTCACCCTTGTAACCTGCGAAAGCGTTCATCAGGTTGAAAGTGGCCAACACGTCAAGGTTCATAGAATTCAGGAAAGTCTTGCTTCCCATCATAGACTTAGAGTCAGTCTTAGAACCAAGATAGAAATCTGCATCGAGAGCGATTCCGAATACAGTAGTCAGATTCTTACCAATGCGGAGACCAGCCTTAGGAGCAATGCCCTTCATGAAACCCTTGTCACCAAACTTCTGCATCGGAGTTGCAGCACCTGCATTAATACCGATGTACCAATTGTCTTGTGCCTTGTTTGCTGTAACAGCAGTTCTCTGGGCACTTGCAGAAGCTGTCAGCATAGCTGCAGCCATTACCAAAAATAACTTTTTCATTGTTACTTTAATTAATTTAAAAATTAAATACCTTTTCTATACTTTTTCAAATTTGGGTGCAAAGTAAGTAAAAAATTTAATAAGTTCCAAAAAAAATAGGAAAAAAATACAAAAATAAATGTAATTCTTGACTTATTTAGGCTTTTCCACTAAAAATCAACAGAATTATTATTAACTTTGCGCATGAAATGAAACACATCACACTCATCACAGGAGGCCAGCGTTCAGGGAAAAGCCAGTATGCAGAACAGTTGGCATTAAGTTTGAGCGAACATCCCGTCTATGTAGCGACTGCGCACATCTGGGACGAGGAGTTCCGCCTGCGCGTCCTTAGACATCAGGAGCGTCGAGGGCCTCAATGGACTAATATTGAAGAAGAGCGCGAACTCAGTCGTCACACCCTAACTGGACGTGTGGTTGTCATTGATTGCATCACGCTCTGGTGTACCAACTTCTTTTTCGACCAAAGCAAACCCGATGCAGAACAGCCTTCTGCCGCTGATGCGCTGGAAGCTATCAAGACTGAGTTCGACCGCTTTACAAGCCAAGATGCCACCTTCATTTTCGTGACTAACGAGATTGGTTCTGGTGGTGTTAGCACAGATGCGATACAACGTCGCTTCACCGATTTGCAGGGCTGGATGAACCAATATGTCGCTTCCAAAGCTGATGAAGTGATACTAATGGTTAGCGGAATACCTGTGAGAATAAAAGGATAAAAAAGTCAGACAAAATGAAGACATTCTATATTGAAAAACCAGACGAGGCCTTGCGCCCTACCATACAAGCCAAGATAGACAACCTGAACAAGCCCAAAGGCTCATTAGGCCGACTGGAGTCATTGGCTTTGCAAGTCTGCCTTATCCAACAAACGCTCTCTCCTAACCTCTCCCACCCCTGTCATCTATTGCTGGGCGGTGACCACGGTATTGAGCGCGAGGGGGTCAGTGTATCACCTCGTGAGGTCACTTGGCAACAGATGATTAATTTCACTCGTGGCGGCGGCGGAGTTAATATGTTCTGTCGTCAACACGGCTTTGACCTCACCCTTGTCGATGTGGGTGTTGACTATGACCTGACTCCCTATCCTGCAATCCTGAATCGCAAGATAGCCCGAGGCACGCGTAATTTCCTTGATGGGCCGGCAATGACAGAAGCCGAGTTCGACCAAGCCATACAAGTAGGTGTCGACTTGGTGGACGCCTGCCACCAAAAAGGATGTACCATTCTCAATATTGGCGAGATGGGGATTGCCAACACATCGCCTTCCAGCATTTGGCTCCACCTCTTTGGCAACATCCCCCTCAAGGATTGCATTGGGGCCGGAGCCGGACTTGACAACGACGGCATTCGCCATAAATATGAAGTGCTGTCAAAAGCGGTACAGCACTATAAGGAAACCATCTCGTCTATTCCCTCTCCCACCTTGCCGCTGCGATATTTCGGAGGTTATGAGATGGTGGCGGCTATTGGCGCCATGTTGCGTGCTGCCGAGCTACACCTTATTATATTAATAGACGGATTCATCATGACTGCCTGTGCAATGGCTACATGCCAACTCTATCCACAAGCAAAGGACTATATGATATTCACTCATTGTGGTGACGAGAGTGGTCACAAACTCATGCTGGACTTTCTCCAGGCAGAGCCCCTGCTGCACTTAGGGCTACGACTGGGCGAGGGAACTGGGGCGCTGTGTGCCTACCCTATCGTCGACTCTGCTGTCCGCATGATTAACGAAATGAACAACTTCGACAATGCTCGAATAACAAAATACTTCTAATGCAACAATCCATCGACTCATCTACGTGGTACGACCGCATCTGGGCAGCCTTTATATTCTTCACCCGGCTGCCCTTCTGGCGCCTGCGTCAACCGCACAAGGACACCTATAAAACTGTAGTAGAACATTGGCCGCTGACAGGCTGGCTAACAGGTAGCAGCATGGCTGCCGTCCTTTATTTCGGCACATGGGTATTCCCATATGAGGTAGCCATTGTGCTGGCTATCGTGACACGCCTGCTCCTGACTGGTGCTTTGCACGAAGACGGGTTAGCTGATTTCTTCGACGGCTTTGGCGGAGGTGGTTCTGACCGCCAGCGCGTCCTCGACATCATGAAGGACTCGCACATCGGTACCTATGGTGTCCTGTCACTCGTCATCTACTTCTTACTGTTGTTCTCTATCCTGCACAGCATGAATCCATTGGATGCTGCTCTGCTGGTGGCTGTGGCTGACCCCTACGCTAAAATGCTGACGGCCCAGCTCATCCAGATGATGCCCTATGCCCGCACGGAGAACACAGCCAAAAACTGCACCGTCTACCGCAAATTCGACATAAAAGCAGGCATCAGCCTCGCCATTCAGGGACTAATGCCTATCGCCTTATACATTTATATAATGTATGCACGCGTAGACTGGCAGTTGCTTATCTTCATTCCTGCCGTTGCGCTGTATTTCCTTTATATGTTGATATGGAAACGGCTCCGCGGCTATACTGGTGATTGCTGCGGAGCCGTTTACCTATTGGTAGAGCTCACTACTCTGTTAGCGGCTCTTATTGCTGTGCAATAATCTTGCCGCCTTCCTCAATGGCCTGCATGTTCAGGGGAATGAGGTCGTGATGGCGCTCTGGCAGCGTCTTCTTCAGGGCTTTCTCCACACCGTTGGCACTCACTACAGGAGCAACCTTCAGCAGTCCGCCCAACACTATCATGTTGAACACCTTGCCGTTCTTCATTTCGGCAGCCTTGTCCATAGCGTCAATGCGATAGATGGTAATATCCTTGCGCGTCGGAGGATTGATGATACCGAAACCATCATAGATAAGAATGCCACCAGGCTTGATTTTCGGTTCAAACTTCTCCAACGAAGGTTGATTCAGCACGACGGCAATGTCATATTTAGAGAGGATGGGCGACGAAATGCGCTCGTCACTGACGATAACCGTCACATTGGCCGTACCGCCACGCTGCTCTGGGCCATAGGCTGGCATCCACGTCACTTCCTTGTCCTCCATCAGTCCTGAGTAGGCCAGAATCTTACCCATGGAGAGCACGCCCTGACCACCGAAACCTGAAATGATTATTTCTTTCTTCATAACTTCTTACATCTTACTTCATACTTCAACCTTCTTACTTCTCGCCTGTCGTATCCTTGAGGTCGCCTTTAGGATAGAAGGGGAACATATTCTCCTTCATCCATTCGTTGGCCTTGGCAGGAGTCAGTTTCCAACCGCTGTTACACGTTGACACAAACTCCACCAACGAGCTGCCTTTACCGTCCATCGAAGCCTGAAAAGCCTTCTTCAGCGCCTTCTTGGCCTTGTTGATGCTGGCTACACTCTCCACACTCTGGCGAGTAACATAGCAGGTACCCTCCAGCTGGGCTGCAATATCGGCAATCTTCAGAGGATATCCGTGAATCTCCGGGTCACGACCATAAGGGCAGGTTGATGTCTTCTGGCCTATCAGCGTGGTAGGAGCCATCTGGCCACCCGTCATACCATAAATGGCATTGTTGACGAATACGATAACGATATTCTCACCACGATTCAGGGCGTGAATGGTCTCACAAGTACCGATACAAGCCAAGTCGCCGTCACCCTGATAGGTAAACACCAGTCGGTCGGGCCAGCAGCGCTTGATACCGGTAGCCAGTGCAGGAGCACGTCCGTGGGCAGCCTCCTGCCAGTCAATATCAATATAGTTATAGGCAAACACGGCACAACCCACAGGGCTGACACCTACAGCTTTATCCTCCATACCCATTTCCTCAATGACTTCGGCAATGAGCTTGTGCACCACACCATGCGAACAGCCAGGGCAGTAGTGCATATTGTTGTCGTTCATCAGCGTCGGCTTCTTGCAGAC
>CAMOWH010000088.1:0-8774 GCA_946628315.1 uncultured Prevotella sp. | reverse complement strand
GGATTCAGCTCCTTGTAGCGGCTGGGGTCTGCATTGTAGGTGATGGTCAGCGTGGCATTGGGTTTGTCGTCCTTGTCCAGATCGAAGTTGACGCCGACGCCATAGGTGCCGCCCTTCTCCTCGCGTACCGAGTCGGTGTAGGCAATGGAGAGGCAGCGCTTCAGGAAGTCAAGCTCCAGGTCGCTCTGGGGTGTGAAAGGCACGTCGGCGGTATAGTAGATGCCGACATTGGCCAGCGGTGTGGCTTGCTGCTTGCGGAACACATGGGTAGACTCGCCGCCCACGACACGGGCAACGTTATCCCAGTTGGTCTGCTCCTGCTTATTGGTCGAGGGCAGAGTGGCCAGATACTGACACAGCAGCGGGCGCAGCTCGTCCAGCGTTACATGGCCGATGATGACGGTCTTGAAGTTGGCAGCATCGCTGAAACGCTCTTTGTAAATCTGGAAGATACGGTCGTAGTCAGCCTTGTCGACCACCTGCTGTGTAACAGGAGCCAGACGGGGATGGTGACCATAGAGGATGGCACGGATAGAGTCGTTGTAGTCCACCTTGGGTGAGGCATTGCGGTTGCTGAGGAACGAGCGTGTACGGTTGAGCAGGCTGTTGAATGCCGTCGTATCGCGACGCGGCTGGGTGAAATACAGATAGGTCAGTTCGAACAGCGTCTTGATGTCCTTGACGGAACCGCTGCCGTTGATGCTCTGACCACGGGACCCGACTGACGGAGCGACGCGGACGGCCTTGCCCGTCAGCATCTTGCGCAGCGTCATGGCATCGAAGTCGCCCACACCGGCATCGATAATGCTGCTTGAGATGAGCGAGAAGTTGGGGATGTCCTCATCGCCATAGAGCGACGTACCACCGTCGGCTTTCATCTTCATCTGCACCTGATCGGCAGTAAAGTCAGTAGTGCGTACATACACCTTCATGCCGTTAGACAGCGTCACCTCCGTGAAACCGTGCTTGTAGGGCTTCTCGCTGACTATCTTGCCCGGCTTCGGCAGTTTGCTGATAAGCCGGTCAGCCAGTTTCTGCTCCACATAGGGCTCGTACTGCTGTTGTTGAGCCTTTAGGACGGTCTGCTCCAACTGTGCCTCTGTGGGCAGGGCTACACCCTCTTTATCGGGAGCATAGAGCACACAGACCTGATTCTTGTCAGTGATGAGTTCGCGGGCAGCACGGTTTACCTCGTCCAGTGTCACCTCGCGGTCCAGTTTCTGAGTCATCTGCAGATCAAACTCCTCCGAAGTCAGGGGTTCAGCCGTCAGGAAGTGGTTGACACACCGGCTGACGAAGTAAGAGTTGCGGCGGTCGTTGCGTTCCTTATAGTGGCGTTCGGCAGCCGTCATGGCCAGTTTCTTGGCACGGGTGAGCTCACCCTGGGTGAAGCCGTGCTGACGCACACGCTCAGCCTCGGCAACAGCAGCAGCCAGACCACCGAGGATATTGTCCTGCTTGCAGCTGACGGACATGGAGAAAGCCTCCTTGGTACGGCTGACGAAGAAAGAACCCGCCCGTCCCGTAGCACTCATGAACGGCGGATTAGGCAGCTGGCGCAGTTCGCTGAGACGGACGTTCAGCATAGAGCGTATCAGTCCGTCCACATAGTCGCCCCGGACATACTGCTCGTTGTTTTTCTGGTTGTCCGGCGTGGCGTCGCACTTCATATAGAGGTGAGCCATGACGATGGGCTGCTCCTTGTCCTTCTGAATGGTGACAATCATCTTGTCATTGTCGGGCACGGGATAATAGACGCGCTCTGCAGGATTCACCGCCTTGGGAATCTGCGAGAAGAGGGTCTTGATTTTCTGTTCTACCTGGTTGACATCAATGTCGCCCACCACCACGATAGCCTGCAGGTCCGGGCGATACCACTTCTGATAGTAGTCGCGCAAGTCCTGATAAGGGAAGTGGTCGACAATGTCCATCGAACCGATGGGCAGACAGTCCTCATACTTAGACCCCTTGTAGATGGTAGGCATGGCGTCCTCCATCAGTCGCTGCATGGCCATGCCGGCACGGCGCGTGCGCCACTCCTCATGAATGACGCCACGCTCCTTGTCAATCTCCTTGTCTTCCAACAGGATGTAGTGGCTCCAGTCGTTCAGCACCAGCAGACACGAGTCGAGGATGCCCTCGCGCTTCAAGGGAGCCGAGCCGATGTGATAGACCGTCTGGTCTACAGAGGTGTACGCATTGAGATTGGCCCCGAACTTGACGCCGATGGTTTCGCACCAGGGCACGATGCCCAGTTTACCGTCCTTGCCCGGAAAATGTTTCGTACCGTTGAAGGCCATGTGCTCCAGAAAGTGCGCCAGTCCGCGCTGCCGCGGTTCCTCCAGGATGGAGCCCACCCGCTGGGCAATGTAGAAGTCGGCCAGCCCCGCCTCCTTGGCGTTGTGGCGCAGATAGTAAGTCAGTCCGTTGTCTAACCTGCCGACACGGACAGCCTCGTCCTGCGGCAGCCCCTGTGCAAATGCGCACAGACCCACCACGGCAAAGCATAAACATAAGAGAAATTTCTTCATCATAAAAATATCGTTTTTCTTCTAATTAAACAGGCTGCAAAATTACAAAAATAAATCAGAAACCGCAAGCCCGTCCACAAAAATACCCA
The DNA here is from genome assembly GCA_946628315.1 of uncultured Prevotella sp. GTDB lineage: Bacteria > Bacteroidota > Bacteroidia > Bacteroidales > Bacteroidaceae > Prevotella. Next base: position 6,154 of record CAMOWH010000088.1, on the reverse strand, counting down.
AAATTAGGTATTGGGCAGACGGGTGGAAATGCGTACCTTTGCAGGCAAATTCAAGCGACGCGAAAGACATCCACAATGAAGATAAACACGAGAACCCTCCTGACCCTGTTTCTGCTGATGCTCATCATCCCCGCATCGGCACAAGTCACGCTGTCCGGCAAGGTGGTAGCAGACCGGGGCAACCAACCCATCGAATTTGCCAGCATTCTGATTGCAGAAAGTGGTCAATGGGCTGTCACTGACGGGAAAGGACAGTTCTCCATCAAGGGTGTCGCACCGGGTCGGCTGACCGTCACTGTTCAGTGCCTTGGCTACCAGAAACGCTCCTGGACCATGAACATCACAAATAGTATTACCAACCTGTCTCTGAAGCTCAAGGAAGAGAACCTGAAATTGGACGAGGTGACGGTGACTGCAAAACGTAAAACGAACGAAAACACCACTTCCTATACCATCAACCGCTCGACGCTGGACCAGCAACAAATACTCAATATTAGTGATATTGATGCTCTTCTGCCTGGAGGCAAGACCACCAATCCTTCACTGGTCAATGACAACCGCATGGCCCTGCGCAGCGGAAGCAGCGAGAAAGGCAATGCCTCATTCGGAACAGCCATTGAAGTTGACGGCGTCCGCATGAACAACAATGCCGAGACCGGCGAGACTCTGGCAGCCTCAACACGCACCATCAGCGCCTCGAACATTGAGAGCATCGAGGTCATCACCGGCATACCTTCAGTAGAATATGGTGACTTGTCGAACGGTGTAGTCAAGGTCAATACGCGCAAAGGTAAGTCACCCTTCGTCATCGAAGGCAAAATCAATCAGCATACCCGACAGATAGCCCTCAACAAAGGTTTCGACTTAGGAGGACACAAAGGCGTGATGAATGCCTCATTTGAGCACGCCCGCTCGTTCACGAATGCAGTGTCACCTTATACTGCCTATCAACGCAACATTCTTTCGCTGAACTACATGAACATCTTCTTACGTGAGAGCACGCCCCTAACGCTCAATGTGGGACTAAGCGGCAACATCGGCGGCTATAACTCAGAGGCAGACCCTGACGAAGAACTGGATGACTACGCGAAAGTACGTGACAACACATTCCGCGGACATTTCGACCTGCAATGGCTTCTCAACCGGTCGTGGTTGACCAATCTGTCACTACGCGGTTCCATTTCCTACTCTGACCATAGGTCTGAAAACTATGTCAGCACCAGCAGTGCCTCCACACAGCCTTACCTGCACGCCACGACAGAAGGATACCACATTGCCCAGGACTATGACGAAAGCATGGCTAACGGATATAACGGCATCATTCTCGGGCCTACAGGCTACTGGTATGTCAAGGGTTTCAACGATTCGAAGCCCCTCAACTGGTCATTGAAGTTGAAAGCAGACTGGACTCGTCGCTTTGGCAAGGTGCTTAACAAACTCATGGTGGGTGCCGACTATACAGGTTCCATGAATAACGGCCGGGGCACCTATTATGATGATATGCGCTACGCACCGACATGGCGCGAATACCGCTACGATGAACTTCCAACGATGAATAACCTCGCACTCTATGCCGAGGAGAAAGTGAGCATTCCAACAACCAAACGCGCCATGCTGGAACTGACAGCAGGCCTACGCAACGACCTCACCATCATCAGCGGTTCGGACTATGGCACGGTCAGCAGTCTGTCGCCACGCTTCAACGGACGCTACGTGTTCTGGCGCAATCAGTATAAGCGCTGGGTAACCGAGCTGAGTATCCATGCCGGATGGGGCAAGAGTGTCAAGCTGCCGTCCTTCCAGGTGCTCTACCCCACTCCGTCGTATGCCGACCGGTTGGCCTTCGCCTCTACGTCGACCAGCGACAACAAGTCATACTATGCCTACCACACCTATCCGTCGAAGGCTCTTTACAACCCCGATTTGCGTTGGCAGTACACCAACCAGACCGACCTGGGCATCGACATGACCATCAAGGGTACCCACATCTCGCTGTCAGCCTTCCACCACAGGACACAGCGACCCTATATGTCGACCAACCTTTACTCGCCCATGACCTATAAGTACACACCACCCTCGTCGCTCAACGGATTGGGCATCAGTGCACAAGACCGCCACTTTGTCGTTGACCAGCAGACGGGCATAGTCACTGTCAACGACGCCACAGGAGCCGTCAGCCCCACTCAGCTGGCCTATTTGGAGCGTAACACGTATGTTGTCAACAGCCGATACATCAACGGCAGTCCCGTAGAACGATACGGACTGGAATGGATGATAGACTTTGCACCCATCAAGCCTTTAAGGACATCGATACGTCTGGATGGTAACTACTATTATTATAAAGGTACGGACGATGTGCTCTTTGCTGACATTCCCTTAGGTGTCAGCTCTACCATGACGGGTAATCTGCCCTATGCCTATGTCGGCTACTACCGGGGCTCCAACATCACCAGTACCAGCTACAGCGCCAATGCTGCCATTGCCAATGGCTCGCTGTCGAAGAAGATGAACCTGAACGTTACGCTGACAACCCATATTCCCAAAATACGAATGATTGTCGCTTTGCGTATAGAGACTTCACTGTATAACTATCAGCGTTCGTTGAGCGAGTTTGAGGACGGCACACGCGGCATCGTATTACAACAGGCCGGCGACTACTTTGGCACGCCCTACGACGGGAATAGTGAGAACCAGTATCTGGCACTCTATCCCGAATACTACGCTACATGGGACAACCCTACGCAACTGATAGCTTTTGCCGAGAAGTTCGTCTGGGCCAAAGACAACGATCCCACGCTCTACAACGACCTGACGAAGCTGGTGGTACGCAGCAACTATCCCTACACCATGAATCCCAACAGGACATCCAGCTACTACTCGGCCAACCTGAGCGTCACCAAGGAAATTGGCGACCACGTCAGCGTGTCGTTCTATGCCAACAACTTCCTCAACAACATGCACACGGTCCACTCGTCGCAGACCGACCTGGAGACCTCGCTGTTCAGCAGTGGCTACATTCCCAGCTACTATTACGGACTGTCACTTAAACTCAAATTTTAATTATAAACAGAACAAACAATGAAGAAGTATTTTGTAATGATGATGATGGCTGTCACGGTCTTTAGCCTGACAGCATGTAAAGACAATGACGACGCAGTCCAACTGGTCAAACTGACGGTGCAAGTAACGGGCGGCAGCAGTACAGATGTCTTTGACGTGGTACTGACCAACTCTACCACGGCTTCCAGCTATACCAAGTCTACTGACGCTACAGGTGCTGCCACTTTCGAGGTGACCCCCGGCATCTACAATGCCAACGTTTCCAAGACAAGCTATAAAGAGGGCTATCGCTACATCTACAACGGTACTGCCAGTAACATCACCCTGACGGCAGGCAAAGATGCCACCGCTACCATCCAACTGAAGGAGGCCAAGACCAGCCAGGTGATTATTAAGGAACTCTACAATGGCGGATGCAAAACTGACGAAGGAAAGAATTTCCAGCAGGACAAATGCGTTATCTTGTATAACAATACTGCAGAAAAAGCCACGCTGACCAACCTGGGCTTTGGAATGGCATCACCTGCCAATTCGCAGGCAACAAACAAGAACTATGGGGACGACGGCAAGCTGTCTTATGAGTCACAAGGCTTCACTCCTTCTTGGAACGGCATCTGGTTCTACTCCGGAACTATCGAAATGGAGCCTTATTCACAATTGGTTATCAATGTGCAGGGTGCCATTGACAATACCCAGACACATAGCCAGTCTATCAACTATGCCAATGCCAGCTACTACTGTATGTACGACCCCGAGAGCGGATATAACAGCACCAGTTACTACCCCACACCAGCCGATGTTATTCCTACATCACACTATCTGAAAGCTGTCCGCGTAGGTCTTGGCGTAGCATGGTCACTGAGCGTATCATCGCCTGCTCTCTTCGTATATCAAGCACCCAACGTCAATCTTAGTGAATATGCTAACAACACCAGTAACATCTGGTACGATGGCGGTAGCGAGGGGCAGCAGGTATGGGCCTGCGTCAAGATATCCAACGAGTGGATATTCGACGGTATTGAGGTGTTCTCTAATGCCTATGATGACAACATGAAGCGTCTGACAAGCGACATTGACGCAGGCTCTGTCGGTCTGACTAACTATCTGGGACACTCGCTCTACCGCAACGTAGACAAGGCTGCCACCGAGGCCCTGACAGAGAATGCCGGCAAACTGGTTTACAACTACGCACTGGGCGTTGACAGTTCTACCGACCCCAGCGGCATTGATGCCGAGGCTTCCATGAAGAACGGTGCTCACATCATCTTCATGGACACCAACAACTCGACTGCTGACTTCCACGAGCGCCAGAAATGTTCATTAAGAGACTAATACTTCCCCTTACATTCCTGTGTGTAGCACTAAATGGCTACACACAGGATTCTCTATTGCTTCGCAACTACGAGTTTGTGAAGCAACAAAGTCCGTGGCTTACCAGCAGCAACGCCGCCGGACTGACTTTCTATCAAGCCAAGAACATTGCGACGGCCGAAGCCGGTCTCAGCTATGCAGAAGGTGGACTCATCGACTATTGGCAAGCACCGCGTGTGCTGCAGGCCAACGTACGGGCCGAAGCTTTCCAACGTCTGTCGGCACGCACAGTCGTCTATGGAGCCATCGGCTATGACAACTATACCGGCAGACAGATGACTGGGTCGGCATTTATCGACCCCACGCGCAAACCCTTCAACATCGTAGAAGACTCGCTGACCAATACCGGACGCAAACACCGCGATACCTACCAACTGACGGGAGCCGTTGGCGTAGACTTGGGCAAAGGCTATTCCATAGGTGGGCGCATCGACTACACATCAGCCAACTATGCCAAGTACAAAGACCTTCGTCACAGCAACAAGCTGATGGACCTGCGGCTGTCCGTAGGTGCTACAGCCCACGCACTCGGCTGGCTGACCATAGGTGCGAACTATCTGTACCACCGCAATACGGAGAGCGTGACCTTCAGTACATACGGAAAGGAGGAGAAGGTCTACAAGTCGCTGATTGACTACGCAGCCTTCATGGGACGTGTAGAGCAATTCGGGAACTCAGGCTATACAGAGAAAGGGCGCGAAATTCCTTTGGTAGAAGACCAACATGGAGGAAGTTTTCAACTTGAGGCCCGACCGGCTGGTTCTTGGTCGTTCTATGCTGATGTGACCTTTTGTCACGGCAGCGGCTACTATGGCCGCAAGTCACCTTACACCATCACCTTTACCAATCACAACCGCGACATCATTCATGCTAATGCCTGGGCACGCTGTCTTTCCGAGGAATCACAACATACACTGAAGTTCACCTTCCAGCATGAGAAACTGAAGAACAATACGGAGACCTACCGTGAGTTGACGAACCAAAACGGTGCTCACTACTACGAATACTACGATGCCGTAAACGTAGGCGACAAGTCCTGGACCAACTTACAGTTCAGCTATACTGCCGACCTGCAGATACAGGGCGAACTGCCCACATGGACACTGACGGCAGGTTTCGACTGGCAACAGCGTAAGCTGACGGGTATTCAGTATCCCTACTACCGCAAGCAGCAACTCAACACCGTCCGAGGCATTGTGTCAGGTGCCAGAAACATTCTGATGCGCAAGGGAGTTCTAACAACAACAGTACGACTCAGCTACCAGAAAGGCAGTGGAGAGCCCTTTGAGGACGGTCTGTACCAGACACCATCCCAAGAGGGCTATATGCCTCCCATCATGCAAGCCTTTCTCTATCAGGAATACCGCTATCTGACTGCAGCACAGTATGCCTTTGGAGCCGATGTCAAATATGCCTTTGTCTTCCCCGGCACACAACTGGCAACCTACGTCAAAGGCGGTGTAGACTACAGCCGCAGTAACACATCCAACGACTATACCGACGGCAACTACCGCATCGGATTAAACCTGTCCATAGGTTGCCTGTTCTAAACAGAACGCTACTAACAATAACCCGTCCTTATTGCGCAATAAGGACGGGTTATTGTTAGATAAGGCTGGGTTATCTGGAAATACCCCCGAGTTATTTCACATTACCCACTTGGATTAAGTATTCTCCAATCTGAACGGCATTGAGGGCGGCACCCTTGCGAATCTGGTCACCG
>CAMOWH010000087.1:0-8833 GCA_946628315.1 uncultured Prevotella sp. | reverse complement strand
TCAAAAAAAGCACACAAAGGGAGAGTCCCTTCTGTGTAAAAAGAAAAGCGAGGCACCCCCCGAAAAGGTGGGGTGCCTCTCTCGTCAATAGCTTGTTTTTATTTGCGACGAGAAAGAAAAAGTGCGGCGTTGCAGTCTTAATTGTTTTTTTATTTGTACCTTTGCAAGCGATTATGAAGAAGGGACTCGTTTTGGAAGGTGGAGCCATGCGTGGCTTGTGGACTGCCGGTGTGACGGACGTCATGATGGAGCACGGTGTGTGGCCCGACGGGCTGATAGGCGTGTCGGCTGGCGCTGCCTTCGGGTGTAACTATAAGTCGCGGCAGGTGGGGCGTGCCATCCGCTACAACATGCGCTTCGCCCGGGATGCCCGATACAGCGGGCTGCGCTCGCTGCTGGCGACGGGCGACTACTTCAATGCCCGGTTCGGCTATCATGTGGTCCCCTACGAGTATGACCTCTTCGACACTGAAGCCTTCGAGCAGAACCCGATGGAGTTTGTCGTGGTCTGTACGGATGTGACGACGGGAGAGGCTGTCTATCACACGATGGACAGCGTGAACTATGACGAGCTGGAATGGCTGAGGGCGTCGGCCTCGATGCCACTGGCGTCGAAGGTGGTCGAGGTGCAGGGTCGCAAGCTGCTGGACGGCGGTGTCAGCGACTCGATTCCCCTGGCCTACTTCGAGCAGCACGGCTACCGGCGCAACGTGGTCATACTGACGCAGCCGAAGGGCTTTGTGAAGGAGCGCAACAAGCTGATGCCGCTGATGCGGATAGGGCTCAGGAAATATCCCCGGATGATAAAGGCGCTGGACGAGCGTCACCTGATGTATAACAGTGAGTTAGAATATGTGGCTCAAGCAGAACGCGAAGGTCGCAGCCTGGTCATCAGACCTGACGGGAAGATACCCATCGGCCACATCTCGCACGACCCGGACGAGATGCACCACGTGTACGAGCTGGGACGTCAGGTGGGCGAACGATATATAGAACGAATTAAGGAATTTTACAATGAGAATTGACATTATTACCGTATTGCCCGAAATGTTAGAGGGCTTCGTACACGAATCGATACTGGCCCGTGCCGAGAAGAAAGGGCTGGCCGAGATACGTCTGCACAACCTGCGCGACTATACGCTGGACAAGTGGCGGCGCGTGGACGACTACCCCTACGGAGGCAGTGCAGGCATGGTGATGCAGTGTGAGCCCATAGACCGCTGCATCAGCGCCCTGAAGGCTGAGCGCGACTACGACGAGGTCATCTTCACGTCGCCCGACGGTGAGCGCTTCGACCAGCACATGGCCAACGAACTGTCGCTGAAGGGCAACCTCATCATCCTGGCCGGCCACTACAAGGGTATAGACCAGCGCGTGCGCGACCATCTGATAACCAAGGAGATATCCATTGGCGACTTTGTGCTGACGGGCGGCGAACTGGTGGCCGCCATGATAGCCGACGCCGTCGTGCGCGTGGTGCCCGGTGTCATCGGTGACGAACAGTCAGCCCTGTCAGACTGTTTTCAGGACGACCTGCTGGCAGCGCCCATCTACACGCGCCCAGCTGACTACAAGGGCTGGAAGGTGCCGGAAATACTGCTTAGCGGCAACGAGGCAAAGATACGCAACTGGGAACTGGAGCAGGCCATGGAGCGCACCCGCCGATTGCGTCCGGACCTGTTGAAGGAATAGAACGGAGTGACAGGTGAAAACGTTAAAAAATAACAAGGTGACAGCAAATTTATCACTATTCACTCTTCACTCTACACTTATTTTTGTACCTTTGCACCAATATTGGCGAATTTAAAACCAAACACAGACAAACAAAATGGAAAGAGACAATCAGATTTTCGAGTTGATTGAGCAGGAGCACCAGCGCCAGCTAAAAGGCATTGAGCTCATTGCAAGTGAGAACTTCGTTAGTGACCAGGTGATGGAGGCTATGGGCTCCTACCTCACTAACAAATATGCCGAAGGCTATCCCGGCCACCGCTACTATGGCGGCTGTCAGGTAGTGGACAAGGTGGAGCAGTTAGCCATCGACCGCGTGTGCAAACTGTTTGGTGCAGAATATGCCAACGTGCAGCCCCACTCCGGCGCACAGGCTAATGCAGCAGTGCTGCTGGCTGTGCTGAAGCCCGGCGACACCTTCATGGGCCTGAACCTGGACCACGGTGGCCATCTGTCGCACGGCTCACTGGTCAACACCTCAGGAATTCTGTATAAGCCCGTAGGATACAACCTGAACAAGGAAACGGGTCGCGTAGACTATGACGAGATGGAGCGCCTGGCCCTGGAGCACAAGCCCAAGCTGATTATCGGTGGCGGCTCGGCCTACAGCCGCGAATGGGACTACAAGCGTATGCGCGAGATAGCAGACAAGGTGGGTGCCCTGCTGATGATTGACATGGCCCACCCCGCCGGTCTGATTGCCGCAGGACTGCTGGACAACCCCGTGAAGTATGCGCACATCGTGACCTCGACAACCCACAAGACCCTGCGCGGTCCACGCGGCGGTATCATCCTGATGGGCAAGGACTTCGAGAACCCCTGGGGGCTGAAGACTCCAAAGGGTGTGACAAAGATGATGTCGCAGTTGCTCAACTCGGCTGTATTCCCCGGACAGCAGGGCGGTCCGCTGGAGCACGTCATCGCCGCCAAGGCCGTAGCCTTCGGCGAGGCGCTGAAGCCTGAGTTCAAAGAGTGGGCCAAGCAGGTGCAGAAGAACGCCAAGGTGCTGGCAGACGAGCTGATGAAGCGCGGCTTCCAGATTGTCAGCGGCGGTACGGACAACCACTCCATGCTGGTAGACCTGCGCTCGAAGTATCCCGACCTGACCGGTAAGGTTGCTGAGAACGCCCTGGTGGCAGCAGACATCACCGTGAACAAGAACATGGTGCCGTTTGACACCCGTTCGGCCTTCCAGACCAGCGGCATCCGCCTGGGTACGCCTGCCATCACCACACGTGGTGCCAAGGAGGACCTGATGGTGCTGATAGCCGAGCTGATAGAAGAGGTGCTCAACGATCCTGAGAACGAGCAGGTGATTGCCTCAGTACGTCAGCGTGTCAATGAGAAGATGAAAGCGTATCCGCTCTTCGCTTACTAAGTACATAACATGAACATAACTAACTTAAAAACAAAACTACTAACGCCGCTTGCAGTGCTGGCTCTCTGGGTCCCACAAGACCTGAGAGGCCAGCATTTGCAGGCTTCTCTTTCACATTATTCTACAGAAGACGGACTACCCAGCAATGCGATTGCCTCGCTGAGAAACGACGACTATGGATTTCTGTGGGTTGCCACATGGAACGGTGTGTCGCGTTTCGACGGATACCACTTCTATAACTACAAGACGGGTATTGGCAGCGGCATCAGGGGTATGCACAACCGTATAGACAATATGACCATCGACCACTCGCAGAACGTGTGGCTGAAGATGTATGACGGACGCGTATTCGTCATAAACCGGCAGACAGACAAGCTACAGGACCCGCTGGAGGGTATCAGTGGTCACGACGCCTTCAAGATGGACTACTTCTTCTGCCCCTATGTCACCAGCAGCAACGAGGTGCTGCTGTCGTACGGTGAAGAAGGCATCTACAAGGTACGCCTGGACCGTCAGGGACTAAAGCAGAGCCAGATTATGACTGGCGGACTGACGGTGAACAGCATTGTGGAAGGCTATCACGGCGACATCTGGGTGGGAACGCAGAACGGCGTCCACCGCATTGATATGTCGAACCTCTCACTGGAGAGGAAAGGCTACTTCAACGATGAGCACATCACAAAGCTGGCCACCAACGGATATAATATCTTCGTCGGGACGAAATCGGGAAAAATCCTACAGTTCGCCTACGGCCAGGAGCCCAAGCTCATCAAGGACTTCGGACAGGAGATTACAGGACTCTTTGTGGACAGTCACGGACTGTTGTGGTTCTCGGATATGGGCGACGGCGCCTATCGCATGAACATGGAGACCGGAGACATCAAGTCGTTCAAACAGCGCGTGATGGTGCCTGAGTTCACCAGCCGAGGAGCAGAGTTCGACGAGGCATTGGGCGTGGTGTGGATTCGCATGAACCACGGTGGATACGGATATTACAACCGCGAGACGGACGAAGTAGAATACTTCCATGACGACCCCAGCAACCCCTGGAACCTGTCGAACACCGTCAATGCCCGACTGGAGATGAACGACGGTGTAGTATGGGAGTCGACCATCCGTCGCGGCTTGGAGAAGCTGGAGGTGCTGAAAAGAACCATCAGCCGTACGCTGGTGATGCCTGAGTCTGACCAGCCTATGGACAATGAGATTCGTGGTATGTGCTACGACAAGAACCGACATCTCACATTCCTCTGCAACAAACATGGACGCATCTTTGTATATAAGGACGACGGCACGCTGCTGACCACCATTACCCAAGACCAGAACGGCAAGCCCATCAGCCGTCCCTACGGAATGTCTATGGACTCGAAGGGCAACTACTGGGTATGCGACAAGGACAACGGTGTGTTCAAGATAACGCCCCACGAGGGAGGTTTCGTCGTACAAAACATCTGCCACGAGGAGAACAACATATGGTCGCTGAGCAGCAATGCTGCCTACCAGGCAGCAGAAGACCGCCAGGGAAACATCTGGATTGCCACCTATGGCGGGGGTATCAACATCCTGCGCAAGAACAAGGACGGCAAGTATATAGCCCTGCACTGTAAGAACTCGCTCAAGAGCTACCCGCTGGACTCGCATCAGAAGGTAAGAACCATTGCCGTGGACAAGAGTGGAAAGGTGTGGGTAGGAACCACGGACGGCATACTGATTATGTCGCTGAACAACAACAATGTAACCATAGAGCCCCTGAAGGAGCCTGAGAAGTTGGAAGACGGGCTGATGAGCAACGACATTGTCAATCTGGTCTGCGCTCCAGACGGAACCATGTGGGTAGGTACCAACAGCGGCGGACTAAGCCATACCAAAAAGAAGGATGACTCAGGAGCCTGGACTTTCAAGAACTACGGCGTAGAGGACGGGCTGCCCTCTGAGGAAATAAGAAGCATCACCTTCGACGAGAAAGGCAATGTGTGGTTTGCCACGGACCATATACTCTGCTCGTTCGACACCAAGAAGAAGATTTTCACAACCTTCTCGCAGCTGGACGGCGTAGACGACACCATGTGCTCGGAAGGGGCTGCCATCATGGGCGCTCAGGGCAAGATACTTTTCGGAACACTGAACGGATACTACACGATAGACCGCAAAAAGCTGACGAACTCGACAGGTTCGCTGTTGAAGTTGCGCATTACGGACTTCTATCTGAACGACGAACTGCAAAGCCCACGGCTCAACGACACCTACGACTACTATGTGCCGGAAAGCAAGCGAGTCATCATTCCTTCGCGCAACAATATGTTCTCATTCCGGTTTGCAGCACTCAACTACCAGTTGCAACACCGCGTCGTCTACCAGTACAAACTGGAAGGATACGACCGCGACTGGATGAATGCGGACAAGACCAGGAAGGTGAACTATAGCGACGTACCGGCTGGAACATACCGATTCATGGTCAAGGCCTTCCTGTTGGAATCGCCAGAAGCGTATGATATGCGAACTATCGAGGTGGTCATACCCCCCTACTTCATATTCTCTTCCGGAGCAGTGTGGTTTTACATGATCTTTGTGGCTGCAGGCTTGCTCTTTGGGCTCTGGTGGTATCAGGAAAGGTTGCGCAAGAAGTATGCAGTAACAGCAGGTCCGACGGACTCGGAAATCACGGAGGATTCAAAAAGCCAGGAAACCTCGGCAACAATTCAAGAGGAAGAGAAAACTGACGAATATGATATTATTGAGGATTGACGTCTCTCTCCTTAATATATAAATAAGGTACGCGCATGAGTGACTACATCGAGATAAAAGGAGCACGGGTTAACAACCTGAAAAATATCAATGTCAAAATTCCACGCAACAAACTTGTTGTGGTGGCAGGCGTCAGTGGCAGCGGCAAATCGTCGCTGGCTTTTGACACGCTGTATGCTGAAGGCCAGCGGCGTTATGTGGAAAGCCTGTCAAGCTATGCCCGCCAGTTTCTGGGACGTATGAACAAGCCGGAATGCGATTTCATCAAGGGCATTCCTCCCGCAATAGCCATTGAGCAGAAAGTCATCTCGCGCAATCCCAGAAGCACCGTCGGCACAACAACAGAAATATACGAATATCTGCGGTTGTTGTTTGCGCGTATCGGCATCACCTACTCACCCATCAGCGGCCAGGAGGTGAAGAAACACTCCACGGAGGACATCGTCAAGTGTACCCAACAATATCAGCCAGGTACCAAATACGTCGTGATGGCTCCCATCAAGCCTGTTGCAGACCGTACGATGGAGAAACAGCTGCGTATGTATGTGCAAAACGGTTATGCGCGAATGGCAGTCAATGGAGACATCGTGCGTATAGACGACTGGCTGGAGAAGCAAGACCCCAACGGTCTTACGCAGGACACACAACTCTATCTGGTTGTTGACAGACTCTCCGTAGACGATGCAAAGGATGTGGTTTCACGTCTGATAGACTCAGCAGAGACCGCCTTCTACGAGGGTGGCGGCGAGTGCAGGTTGATGTTTCTGCCTTCCAACATCTGCTATGACTTCTCCATGCGCTTCGAGGCAGACGGGATGACGTTCGAGGAACCCAGCGACCAGCTGTTCTCTTTCAACTCACCTGTCGGCGCCTGTCCTGAATGTCAGGGATTCGGCAAGATTATAGGAATAGACGAACATCTGGTCATCCCCAATACCACACTTTCTGTCTACGACGGGTGTGTGGTTTGCTGGCATGGAGAAAAGATGAAGATATGGAAAGAGGAGTTCTGTCGGCGTGCTGCCAAAGACGACTTTCCTATTTTCGAGCCATACTACAACCTGACTCAGAAGCAGAAGGACCAACTGTGGCACGGGCTGCCATCAGAGCGCAATAAGGATATCCACGACCAGGTTTCCATCGACGCCTTCTTCCAGATGGTGAAGGAGAATCAATACAAGATACAGTATCGTGTCATGCTGTCACGCTATCGTGGAAAGACAACTTGTCCGAAGTGTCACGGAACTCGCCTGAAGCCTGAGGCTGACTATGTAAAGATTGGCGGACGAAGCATATCGGACTTGGTTCAGATGCCCATCATCAGATTGAAGACATGGTTTGACCAACTGGAATTCACTGAACAGGAGCAACAGATCAGTCGCCGTCTGCTGACGGAAATTAATTCGCGTCTGCAATTCCTTTTAGACGTAGGGCTGGGGTACCTTACCTTGAACCGTATGTCCAACACGCTCAGTGGCGGCGAAAGCCAGCGTATCAATCTGACCACTTCGCTGGGCTCATCACTGGTAGGTTCCTTATACATACTCGACGAGCCAAGCATCGGACTCCATTCCAGAGATACGGATAGGCTGATCAAGGTTCTCAAGGAGTTACGCGATTTAGGCAACACAGTGGTTATTGTCGAACACGACGAGGAAATCATGCGTGCTGCCGACTATCTGATAGACGTAGGGCCTGATGCAGGACAACTCGGAGGTGAAATCGTGTTTGAAGGTCACGCCAACGACGTTACTGAAGAAGCGCTGAAGAAATTTCCCAAAAGTTACACCTTGAAGTTTCTGACACACGACGAGCAGATTCCCGTACCCAATAGTCGCCGTCCCTGGAATCAGAAAATCACCGTAAAGGGGGCACGGATGAACAATCTTCAAGGCATAGACGTTGACTTCCCCCTTAATGTGATGACTGTAGTCACTGGTGTGTCGGGCAGTGGCAAATCCTCGTTGGTCAAGGGCATCCTCTACCCTGCCCTGAAACGGCATCTTGGCGATGTCTTTGACGCTCCGGGTGAATATATGGGACTTGCCGGCGACTACGAATCCATCAAGCACGTGGAGTTTGTCGACCAGAATCCTATAGGCAAGTCGACACGTTCCAACCCTGCCACATACGTCAAAGCGTATGATGCCATTCGAGACCTGTTTGCCGAACAGCCTTTGGCCAAGCAGATGAACTTCACGTCGCAGTATTTCTCTTTCAATGCCGACGGAGGACGCTGCGAAGAGTGCAAGGGCGCCGGAGTCATCACTGTCGAGATGCAGTTTATGGCCGATCTCGTACTGACATGTGAAGCCTGTCACGGACACCGCTTTAAGCACGACATCCTGGATGTGCGCTACGAAGGCAAGAACATCGACGATGTGCTGAACATGACCATTTCAGAGGCTATCCAGTTCTTTGGAGAACACGGACAGAAGACCATTGTCAACAGGTTGAAGACCTTAGAGGATGTCGGTCTTGGCTACATCAAGTTAGGACAGAACTCCTCCACCCTTTCGGGTGGTGAGAACCAGCGAGTGAAGCTGGCCTATTTCATTGGGCAGGAAAAACAAGAACCCACCCTCTTTATCTTCGACGAGCCGACTACTGGTCTGCACTTTCATGACATAGAGCGGCTCCTTGCTTCCTTTAATGCCCTGATAGAGCGAGGCCACTCTGTACTGGTCATCGAACACAACATGGAAATCATCAAGTGCGCCGACTACATCATCGATATGGGACCCGATGGTGGCGACCGCGGAGGACAACTTGTCGCATGTGGCACACCTGAGGAAATTGCAGCTTGCGAGAAAAGTTTAACAGGAAAATTCCTGAAAGAGAAACTTTAATGCCAAAAGATTTGGCGGTTACAGAAAAAAGTATTACCTTTGCACTCGCTTTCGAGCAAAGAGTTCTTTGAAAGACTGCCGATATGGCTCAGTTGGTAGAGCAACGCATTCGTAATGCGTGGGTCGCCGG
>CAMOWH010000086.1:0-8846 GCA_946628315.1 uncultured Prevotella sp. | reverse complement strand
ACAACAATATCAGCAAGGACAGAACAGTCAGTAGTTTATGTTTCATCTGAATTGGCAATAATTGGTTTACAGAGTGCAAAGGTACGAAAAAGTTTTTATAGTTCACAATATTTTTGTAATTTTGCAAGCGAAATGATAATTGGCAATATTGATTTTGGCAACCGCCCTGTATTCCTGGCTCCGATGGAGGATGTCACGGACATTGGTTTCCGAATGCTTTGCAAGCGGTTCGGAGCAGCTATGGTCTACACTGAGTTCGTCAGTGCTGAGGCGCTGGTACGCGACGTCAAGTCGACCATCAGGAAACTCGCCATCAGCGACGACGAGCGTCCTGTGGGCATACAGATTTACGGTCGCGACGTGGATGCCATGGTAGAAGCCGCCAAGATTGTGGAGCAGGCGGGTCCTGACCTCATAGACCTGAACTTCGGCTGTCCCGTGAAAAAGGTAGCGGGCAAGGGTGCCGGAGCCGGTATGTTACAGAACATCATGCTACCCGACGGCAGCATTGACCCCAGTGCCAAACTGCTGGAGATTACACGTAAAGTAGTAGATGCCGTCCGGGTGCCCGTCACCGTCAAGACCCGCTTAGGCTGGAACCACGAGCAGCTCAGCATCACGTCGCTGGCCGAACAGTTGCAGGACTGTGGCATTCAGGCGCTGACCATACATGGGCGCACCCGAAGCCAGATGTATACGGGCGAGGCTGACTGGACGCTGATAGGCGAGGTGAAGCGGAATCCACGTATCCATATCCCCATCATCGGCAACGGTGACATCAAGTCGTTGCAGGATGCCGACCGTGCTTTCGACACCTACGGGGTGGATGCCGTCATGATAGGCCGTGCCACTTTTGGCTGTCCGTGGATATTCAGCCGTCAGGAGCTGACGCTGGATGAGAAGATAGACGTGCTGGAGGAACAGCTGCGCATCAATATCGAACGATGCGATACTGAAGATATAAGGGCTAACAAGAAGTCTGCCGAACTTTGCGGCATCCTGCACACTCGCCGCCACTTGGCAGCCACACCGGTCTTCAAGGGCATTCCCAATTTCCGCGAGACCCGCATCCAGATGCTTCGGGCAGAAAAGGCCGACGAACTGCTGGCAATTCTCGAGCACTGCCGCGAGACGTTGCGATAGTCATTTATGGCGGTTTGGGCACAAAATCGCGTTTTGAGCACAACAATTCCCAAGGTTTTACGGACAAATATTTGCCTTTTTAATAAAATAAGACTACTTTTGCAATCCGAACAAAAGTTGTCTCTTTTTCATGACAGGTACCACGATTGTGATTATCTCCGTATTCCTCGTATTTCTGGTAGCCACCACTATCGGAATCTATTTCACATACTCCAAGACCAACAAAGTCATCAAAGAGAACACGCGTCTGGCCGACGAGATAGGAAACCAACGGAAGACGCTGGAAGAGCTGCAAAAGGAGATGACTGCAACGCCACACTCGACCTTGGCCGAGAAGCAACCTACGGATGCTGTCGGGCAACTGCAACAACAAACGGCATTGCTGCGCCACGACATCAAAAGCACGTCAGAGATGACAGACAGCGAACTCCTGGCATGGCTCGACGTCCAGATGATGGAGACCTGCCTGTTCCGCAACCCTGACCTCACCCTGAAAATGATTGCCCAACAGTTCGGACTGACGCAGAAGCGTGTGCAACAAATCATCAAGGACTCCGCGAAATACGAGAACCTATACGACTATCTCACCGAGAAGCGCTTTCTCTATGCTTGCGACCTTCTGAAGGAACACCCCGCATGGACCATTGATGCCATCCGCCAGGAAGCAGGCTTTGCCTCGCGCTCCACTTTCCAGCGCGAGTTCAAAAACCGCCTGGGCATTACTCCTGCCAAATACAGAGAGTATTGCCAAAGCCCTCGCAACGCCACACTCCCAAGGGGAGAACAGCCGTCAGACTAACACCCTGCGCATTGTCCAGGCGAGAGCCGTCACCGTGAGGATGCAGCAGACATCGACCAACAAGTACAGTTCGAAAGGAAAGAGTACGATGGGGAATATCATGAAAACCACCATATCGGCAATCAAAAAAACACCCACCCACTGCAACCGTCCCCGGTAGAAATAGGTGATGCCGAGCCCAAGAGGCAGATAAACCAAAGGCAGGGCGATGGCAAGTGCCAGATTGACAGGCGATTCCGGTGCAACGTATGTGATGCAGCCTGCGACATCCACCACTATCAGCGTCCACCACATCCAAGTGAAAGGATAGCGCAGTGTCTTCATGCCGCGCAGCATCGCATAATACAAGATGACATCACCAACCAGGAAGAGCAGCGTGCGGGGAATCTCATAGCCATTGCCTTCTATCCAGTCGCACAGATGCTGCTCATTGCACACTGCCTGTACCACCATCAGCACAAAACCCACCTCAATGAGCCATCGGGGCAGCCCGCTTTCCACCTTATTAATAATAACAGAGTTCTGTAGGCTGTTGTTCGCTTGTCTTTCCATACTTGACATGATTTGTTCCATATTGGATGCAAAGATATTAAAAATTTTCCAAACAACAGTGCCTCATCATAAAAAATCCTGCCCCGAGGAAATCCATCGGGGCAGGATATCTATCTTGCCAATTACTCTTTTCAATCTTACGCTGCAGGCTTTTGAATAGTATTCGTTGAAACGCTACCGTTATCATATACTATTTCCCACTTGGCAATCTGGCTGTTTGAAGACAGCTTGGTGACAATAATGGTGATGGTGAACTTGCCCTTGGGGTTGCCAGCATTACTCATCGAGGCTTCGACAGTTGACTTAGTAGCATTTACAATCTGCTGGCCGGCAGTGGCAGCCAAATTGTCAGTCAAGTACTCACCAGTCTCTTCTCTTTTGAAACCTTCCTGTAACTGCTTGACTTGGTCATTAGTGAGGCCAGCCTGGTCTTGGAAAACGAGAGAAGCGCTTACTTTGTACTGAGCGCTTGACGAAACGTTTTTGTCATCACTGCCACAGCTTTGAACTGCGAATGCCATCAGTGCGACAAGCACTGTAGCGAACATCATTTGAATCTTTTTCATTTGCTATTAAATTTAAAACGCCACAAAAGTACAAAATCGACTGTCAACAGCCAAATATTTCGGAGAAAGAAATTATGCAAATCGGCTTCTGAGCACAAAAATACTTTTTGAGCACAACTCTTAATGAATTATTCGGCTCAAATCGTTTGTCATCACCTGTTTTTTTGTAACTTTGTCGAAATTTAAAATAAAGAAAACAAAATGAAAAGAAATCTATCCTGGATGCTGGCCACTGTTCTTATGGGCGGACTGGCGTTGACATCCTGCTCTGACGACGATAACATCAAAGCCCCTGTAGACGAGATTGAGGCGCAACTCTCCAGGATGACCCTTCGTGAAAAGGTTGGACAGATGATTTATGCGCGTCTGGAATCCATTGACTCCACCATACACTGGAATTCCTATGCTGATTTGCAGCAGAACCCCATGTTGGAGGTAAGCAAAACCATTAAGAGCATCAATGCGGAATATCCTGTAGGCGGTGTCATACTCTACGCATGGAACATTGACAACGAGTCGCAACTGGCCCGCCTCATTGCCGACATCAAGACATTCAACGGCTCACCACTGCTCTGCATTGACGAAGAGGGGGGCCGCATATCCCGCATCGCCAACAATCCAAACTTCAACGTAAAGAAATATGAGTCGATGGACGCCATCGGTCAAACGGGCGACCCCAAGAATGCCTATGAGTGTGGCAATACCATCGGCACCTACCTGAAGCGTTATGGCTTCGATCTCGATTTCGCCCCTGTGGCTGACGTCAACACGAATCCAGACAATATCATTATCGGAGCACGTGCCTTCTCCAGCGACCCTGCCGTTGCAGCCCCAATGGTGACCAACTATCTGCAGGGACTGAAGGATGCCGGCATCACGGGGTGCATCAAGCACTTCCCCGGACATGGCGACACCAAGGCCGACACGCATTTCGGCTATGCCCAGTCGTCGAAGACGTGGGACCAGATGCTGAACTGCGAGATGGTGACCTTTAAGGCTGGCATTGCCTGGGGCTGCCAACTCATCATGACAGCCCACATCGGCACCCCCAATGTGACGGGGTCGGAGATACCCGCCACCATGTCGTCGGTCATCCTGCAAGACAAACTGCGTGGCGAGCTGGGCTATCAGAACATCATCATCACCGATGGCATGGAGATGGGTGCCATTACCCAGCAATTCTCATCGGGCGAGGCTGCTGTAGGCAGCATCCTGGCTGGTGTAGACATCGTTCTCGGTCCGAAGAACTTTGTTCAGGCATTCAATGCCGTGATAAATGCAGTGGAAACGGGAGTCATCAGCCAAGAGCGCATCAACCAAAGCGTACGCCGCATCTTAAAACTCAAGAAACAAATCAAAAACTAAAGAACATGAACTGCCAAAAGTACTTTATGAACAACAGCGCCCTCTTCACCCGCAAGGAGAACCATGTCAAGGACGAAAAAGGCAATTTGCGCATCAAAGCCTTCTATTGCCCCGGAATGACCAATGGCAAAGGCAACAAAGCGGTAGTTGACGGCAAGGAACTGGAAGGCACGCTGTTCAACACTAATCAGACTTTAATAAAGTAAGGATATGGTTATCAGGATTTTTTCAACACTTATTGCCTTGTGCTTTGCCTTGACATCACAGGCATCCTCACTCAGTAAACTGTCACCTTGGCTACAAATCAAGATGGCTAAGGAAAAAACTACCGCTGCCCATCGGGCGGCTGCATCACAACCAGTAGTCACCTACGTTCCCGTTTTTGTGGAGTCAGAAAACGGCGAGTTGCCCATCCGTAGTCATGGGGGTGTGATATACGACTATCTGGAGCCCGCCTATGTGGCATTGGTACCCATGGAACGGCTTGCAGAGATGGCTGCTGACGCCGCCATCAAGTGCATAGAGGCCAACGAGCCGATGGAGGCCAAGCTCGACACCACGGTGAAGATAACCAATATCAGCGACGTATGGGCTGGTCAGAAGGCTGGCATGACCGCGTTGCCACAGGCATATACGGGTAAAGGTGTTGTTGCGGCCATGGTCGATGCGGGCATTGATTTCACACACCCCATGCTGCGAACCGAGGATGGAAAATCGCGCTTCACCTGGTTTCTGGATACGTGGATTCCATCGGACACAGGTGGCATGGGTACAGTTTACGACACGCCTGAGAAGATTCTTGAAAAGGGCAAGACAAATATCGTACAACAAATGCCCCACGGTATGCATGTGGCGGGCATTATGGCCGGTAGCCAGTTCGGTGCTGCGCGTGGCATCGCCTACGAGGCCGAACTGATGGGTGCCGAGCTGAACAACACAGCGATGACAAAAGCCGTAGAGGATTACCTGAGACAGCAGTTTGCTGATGATCCTCAGGCTGTTAACAGAATCGTGTCCGTCGAGAAAACCGATGTGTTGGTCTATCCAATCATAAAAACCATCTACGAACGGGCCGAGGCACAAGGCAAACCCTGCGTAATCAATTTCAGTTATGGCTCACGCACCTTTCACCTGAAAAGTTTCTCTCTGACATCACGTGTGTTAAGCCATATTGTCGGTCCTGACCATCCTGGCCGCGTCTTTGTGGTAGCGTCTGGCAACGAAGGCCACTTAGATATCTTCCGCGAAAAGCAGAAAGACCAGCCTTTGAACCTGACGTGGAAGAGCCCGTCGTCCAACCAGGTGTTTCTGGTGCGCTTTCCAGCCAACGAGTCTGACTTCACCATCAAGATTTCTGAACAAAAAAAGGGCTTGGTGGCCGAGGTGAAGTCAAGCGACATCTTGAAAGCCTACAAGACGTGGGACAGCCAGACTAATCCAGACCAATTGCCAACCTACGAAATCAGTAACGACAAGGTTGCTTACACGCTCACCTACCTGGACCAGCTCAGCAAGGCTGAGAATTATCACGTCTTCTTAATGGACGTGGCACTGCCTGGGTTAGAGGATGTAGTATTCAATTATACGCTGTCATGCGAATCGCCCGTCAGTCTGGAACTGTCTTTACTGGGGGGGAGCACTTTCTCCGACACTCCGATAAATCAGATGACAGGACGCTGCCTGCATACTATTTCGCAGCCAGGCTCGTTTGAATCTGCTATTGCCGTCGGGGCCACCCACTATCGCATGATGGTGAAGAATGTGAACGGCGAGATGGTGACTAACGTCTTGATGGGCAGCAAACCCGGTCAGTTGGCGGCACTCAGCTCATGCGGCCCTACCATCGACGGGCGTATCAAGCCCGACGTAGTAGCTCCAGGCACCAGCATATACTCTGCAGTACCCAGTGTCATTGCTGATGAAAAACTAAATAGCCTGATTACCTACGAGGAAGAGCGCTTCGGCAAGAAACACGCACTGGCAGCGTTCAGCGGCACATCAATGGCGGCTCCACATGTGGCTGGCATCGTGGCCCTGTGGCTACAGGCTAACCCCAAGTTGACGCAGGACGACGTGAAGACCATCATCAGCAAAACCTCTCATCAACTGGAGGAGCAGTTTACAGAGAAGAACAACTACTACGGCTGGGGACAGATTGATGCATACGCCGGACTGCTGGAAGCACTCCATCTGGCTACTGCCATCCCGACGCTCAGTCAGCACCAGCCCGAAGACATTACGTTCCGCGTGGCTGACGGCAGGCTGTATGCCGAAGGGGCTGAGGATGGTACGACTGTCACGCTCTATAACCTTTCAGGTGTTGCCGTGCGCTAGGGGGTAATAGACGGAGGTTCTGTCAGTCTTGCTGGCTTGCAGCGTGGTGTCTATGCTGTGCAGATTGGTAAACAGGGTTCTACACTAATCAGACTATCATCAAACCAAATGTAAATAAAGAAAAATGAAGAAATTACTATTGACTGTCGTCATGGCAGTATCTGCCCTGACCACCAATGCCCAGTGGAACAACTGGCACACCACAACAGCCATCAGCGGTGGTATCGGCATTCTGGGTTCACTCATCGAGTCTTCCGAGCGCAAGAAGGCCATGGAGATATGGGAGCGTGAGAAGAAACAATATCAGCCAGTCTTTCAGGGTGTCTACGATGAAGCTAAGGAACTGGAGAAGCAAGAGAAGTGGAGCGAGGCCCTCGACACTTACGAAGAGGCGGCCAAGATGAATTGCGACTACGGATATACCGACCAGAAGAACATCTCCACAAAAATTACCAGTCTCTATGCCAAAGCCGGACGCACCGAGGAAGGGCCCAGCGTAGTCAACAACCCCAGCGTCACCCTGCCCGACTACTCCAAGTACCGCTTCACCCTGCAGAATCCCATCAGCAAGGGCAAGAAGGACAACTATACCACGAAAATCATACGTGTCAGTTGCTCGGACACCGAGACACGCATCGAACTGGAGTGCGAGGCCGACGCACCGGACTATGCCCTCTCCATCAAGCCCAAGACCTACATCACCAGCAAGCACAGCAGCAAGCTCCGTCTGAGCAGTGTGGAGAACATCACGGTAGACCCCGTCATCACCAAGATACCCTGGCCCTACCAGAAGCTGCGCTTCGCCCTCATCTTCCCCGCCCTTCCTGCCGAAGATGCTGAGTTCGACCTCATAGAACCCTCCAGCGACTGGAAGTTCAAGGACCTCAGATGCAGATAAATTTCATTATATACTGAAGTTTTTATTACTTTTTTTATTCATTTATTTAAAACAAACATTATGAAGAAAATCATGATTCTGCTGGTGATGGCTGTAGCAGCCATGACGGCAAATGCGCAGAACACACTGCGTGAGAACGGTACATTCACCCTGCAGCCCAAGGTCGGTATCGGCCTCGGCTATCTGTCCGGCAGCTGGACCACGGCAGTAGGCGCTGACAAGAAGACCCGCATCGGAGTCGTTGCAGGTGTAGAAGGTGAGTATTATGCCAACGAGTGGCTGGGCATCGCTGCCGGCCTCAACTATGCCATGCAAGGCTGGAAGTTTAAATATAACAGCACTACAGAAGCCACTAAGCTCGACTATCTGAACATCCCTGTGACGGCTGATTTCTATGTTGCCAAGGGCCTGGCCCTGAAGGCAGGCTTGCAGTTCGGTTTCCTGGTAAGTGCCAAGAGAGAAAGTACGGACATCAAGAGCGACTGCGAGAAGTTCAACCTGTCCATTCCTGTAGGAATCTCCTACGAGTACAAGGACTTCGTACTCGACCTGCGCTACAACTTCGCAGCCACGAAGGTGAACAAGAACAGCAACTCGGACAACAAGTGGCGCAGTGACCTGCTCCAGATCACGCTGGGTTATAAGTTCGAACTGTAGAGGTTCTGCGTCAGAACCACTGCATTAACTGACGAAGATAGGCTGTCAACTCGGCAGCCATCTTTTCGTGTTGCCACTTGCTGGGATGCCACGAGGCACCAAAGCCGATGTCGCCGGTCTGGGGGGTGAAGTCAAAGCGGTACACCTGGTTGTCGCCAGCCTTATGGGCTTCGTCTACCACCTCGTTCAGCGTGTTTTTAGCTATTTCCAATTCTTTTCCGTTGAGCATGGAGCCACAAAGGTAGACTATCTTAGCTTGGGGATTGTGGCTGCGCACCTGTTTCAAAAACTTCTTATAGGCTGCCTTGAGCAGTTTCACGTCGTAGTTGTTGGTGGAGAGATCGTTGGTGCCAAGGTTGATGCATACCAGCTGGGGCTGGTAACGGCTGAAGTCCCACTTCTCGCTGCGATCATAGAGGTTGGTGTACTCGTATTCGGTGGTCATCACATTGTCGGGGGTTCCGGCTTTCGGTCCGTCGTAACTGCGATAGACTCCGATGCCACTGCGGGCCACCACATGAGCCATTGCATC
>CAMOWH010000085.1:0-8930 GCA_946628315.1 uncultured Prevotella sp. | reverse complement strand
AAACTAAATTAGTACATTTCTGTTAAAGTCGTTAAATTTAACGGAAATAATTAACTAAAAGACTTCTTCGTGTCTGTAAAAGTATTACCTTTGCAGCATGAAGAAGTCTACTATTTGGATTATAGCCGTCATCATGGGATTCTCGTTCCTGGCGTTGCTCTACCTTCAGTTCTCTTATGTCGAGGAGATGGTGAAGATGAAGAAGGAGCAGTTTGACGAGAGTGTCAACCGTTCGCTCTATCAGGCCTCGCATAACCTAGAGTTGGACGAGACCCATCGCTATCTGGAGAAAGACGTCAACCAGACAGAGCGCCGTGCCTTCCAGCAGGACTCTGTGACAGTAGACGGCATTGGAGGTACTATCAAGCACAGCCACCAGTTTGCTGTGGCTGCAGACGACGGAACCGTCTATTCCTCGTTTCAGGTGAAGGCATTCCAGATGAAGCCCTCGTCCGTTCCCAAAGCCATGATTCTCCGTAAGGACAAGAACTCATTGGTAGATGCCACCAAATCCATGCAGGAAATAGTTCGCAACCGTTATGTCTATCAGAAAGCTCTGTTGGACGAAGTGGTATATAACATACTTTATACAGCTAATGACAAGCCACTGAAGGAGCGTGTCAATTTCAGGATGCTTGACCAGGAGATCCGCAACCAGTTGCAGAACAACGGAGTCAACATACCTTATCACCTGAAGGTGTCAACAGCCGACGGACGTGAAGTCTATCGTTGCCCTGACTATTCTGAGGAAGGCGAGAAGTATCCCTATTCGCAGGTGTTGTTCCAGAACGACCCTCAGTCGAAGAGAGGCGTGGTGCGTATCCACTTTCCGGAGATGTCCAACTACATCTTCTCAAGTGTACGCTTTATGATTCCCAGCATCATCTTTACCATCGTGCTGCTGCTGACGTTCATTTTCACCATAGTGGTCATCTTCCGCCAGAAGCGCTATTCGGAAATTAAAAACGACTTCATCAACAACATGACTCACGAGCTGAAGACGCCTATTGCCTCCATCTCGCTGGCCGCCCAGATGATGAACGACGACTCGGTGACCAAGTCTGAGCAGATGTCCAAGCACTTGGGACAGGTGATTGCCGATGAAACCAAGCGTCTGAGATTCCTCGTCGAGAAGGTGCTCCAGATGTCTATGTTCGACAAGAAGAGCGTGGTCTTCAAGAAGAAGGAGCTTGACCTCAACGAAATGGTGGAGAACATTGCCCAGTCATTCAACCTGCGTGTTGAGCATACAGGCGGCAAGATTTATACCGAGATTGAGGCTGTTGACTCTGCCATCTATGTGGACGAGGTACACTTTCAGAACGCCATTACCAACCTGATGGACAATGCGGTGAAGTATCGCAAGCAGGACGAGCCACTGGACATCTATATCCGCACGTGGAACGACGAGCATAACCACTTGTGTCTCTCTATTCGTGATACAGGACTGGGCATCAAGAAGGAGAACCTGAGAAAAATCTTCGATAAGTTCTATCGTGTGCATACAGGTAACAAACACGATGTGAAGGGCTTCGGACTGGGTCTGGCCTACGTCAAGAAGGTGGTAGACTTGCATCAAGGTGAGATCAAAGCGGAGAGTGAAGTCGGCAAGGGTACTAAGTTTACCATAATGCTGCCCGTGTTTCAAGAAGATAAGTAAACAAAATAGTTAAGAGAGAATAAATTATTAAATTGTCAAATTGTAAATATTAAGGTTATGGACGAAAAACTGAAAATTCTTCTTTGTGAAGACGACGAGAACCTCGGAATGCTGTTGCGTGAGTACCTGGCCGCTAAAGGCTATGTAGCAGAACTCTGCCCTGATGGCGAGGCTGGCTACAAGGCTTTCCTCAAGACCAAGTTCGACATCTGTGTGTTGGACGTGATGATGCCTAAGAAGGACGGCTTCACACTGGCTCAGGAGATTCGTCAGGCAAATCCGGACATCCCTGTAATCTTCCTTACTGCTAAGACATTGAAGGAGGATATTCTTGAGGGCTTTAAGATTGGTGCTGACGACTATATCACCAAGCCGTTCTCTATGGAGGAACTGGTATTCCGTGTAGAAGCTATCCTGCGTCGCGTGCGTGGCAAGAAGAATCGCGAGAGCTCTGTCTATCACATCGGCAACTTCACCTTCGACACACAGAAGCAGTTGCTGAGCATCGGTGACAAGCAAACCAAGCTCACCACCAAGGAGAACGAACTGCTGGGATTGCTCTGTTCGCACGCCAATGAGATTCTGCAGCGTGACTTTGCCCTGAAGACTATCTGGATTGACGACAACTATTTCAATGCCCGTTCTATGGACGTTTACATTACCAAACTGCGTAAGCATCTGAAGGAAGATCCGCAGATTGAGATTATCAACATCCACGGCAAGGGCTACAAACTCATTACGCCAGAAGTAGAGTAGGCACTTCTTAAAGTAATACGACAAAAGAAAGGACAGACTGAAATAGCCTGTCCTTTTCTGTTACTGATGTACTTGTCTCTTATTTTTTTCTTACTGGGTCGCAGGTCAATCCGCAGCCCAGTTTCTTGAATATCTTCCGATCAACCTCGCTCAGCATGACGGTAGAGTGTACCTGACAATTGCGCAAGCGAGGCAACTGCTCTAAGGCGCGACGACAACGCTCGTCACTCTCGGAAACCACACTCAGGGCAACCAACACTTCGTCAGTGTGCAGACGGGGATTCTTGGCTCCAAGATATTCGGTCTTGGTTTTCTGCACAGGCTCAATAAGACTCTGCGGAATCAGCTTCGCCTCGTGGTCAATGCCTGCCAGATGTTTGGTGGCGTTGAGCAACAGGGCAGCGGAACAGCCGAGTAGGGGACTGGACTTGGCGGTGATGATGGTACCGTCCTCCAGTTCAATGGCAGAAGCCGTGTGTCCGCTCAGTTCCTGTTTGGCTTGTGCTGCCACTGTGACACGACGATAGGCTGTTGTAATCTTGGCTTGGTTGAAGAGCAGCTGAATCTTGTGTACCTCTTCTTCGTTATCGGCACCGTCGGCCAACTTATTGGTGGCGTCATAGTAGCGTCGGATAATCTCTTCACGGCTGGCATTGCAGCAAACCTCGTCGTCTGAAATACAGAAGCCCACCATGTTGACGCCCATATCGGTAGGCGACTTGTAGGGATTTTCGCCATAGATACCTTCGAAGAGCGCATTCAGTACGGGGAATATCTCAATGTCGCGGTTGTAGTTGACGGCAATCTTGTCGTATGCCTCCAGATGGAACGGGTCAATCATGTTGATGTCATTCAGGTCGGCAGTAGCAGCCTCGTAGGCAATATTGACAGGATGCTTCAACGGCAGGTTCCAGACGGGGAACGTCTCAAACTTGGCATAGCCGGCTCGGATGCCTCGTTTGTTCTCATTATAGAGCTGACTGAGACAGACAGCCATCTTTCCGGAACCTGGTCCTGGAGCAGTCACTATCACCAACTCGCGCGAGGTCTCCACATAGTCGTTCTTTCCGAATCCTTCGTCGGAGGCTATCAGCTCGACATTGTGGGGATAGCCGTCTATCAGATAGTGTACGTATGACTTGATGCCCATACGCTCCAGACGGTGACGGAATTGGTCGGCGGTATGTTGGCCATTATAATGAGTGATGACAACAGAGCCTACCATGAATTCGCGGCTCTGGAATTCCTCGCGCAGGCGTAGCACGTCCTCGTCGTAGGTAATGCCCAGGTCGGCACGCACCTTGTTCTTCTCTATATCCTCTGCAGAGACCACTATGACTATCTCCAACTGGTCGCGCAGTTGTGCAAACATACGCAGTTTGGAGTCGGGCTTGAAGCCTGGCAGCACGCGGCTGGCATGGTGGTCATCAAACAATTTGCCACCTAACTCAAGATACAGTTTCCCGTCAAACTGTGCAATGCGCTCACGGATGTGTTCTGACTGTACCTTCAGGTATTTGTCGTTATCGAATCCAATCTTCATTTTCTATGTTGTTGTTTCTGCATTTCCTCTGCTTGCTTCTGCATGGCCTCCAGACGTGCAGCAAGTCCGCTTTTCTTCTTGGGGTTGTTCTTGTTGGCCTGGTAGTTGGCTTCCAAGATGGCCAGCAGCTTCTCGTCGTCAGTTGTCTTGCGCAGTGTCCACATGATGGCTGCCGACATGAACAGTGACACGAAGTAGTAGAAGTTAAGACCTGACGAGTAGTCGTTGAAGATGAAGAAGAACATCAACGGCATGATATACATCATCCACTGCATCATCTTCATCTGCTCTGCCTGCTGACCTACCATCTGGTCCTTCTGCTGCTGCATAGAGAACCAGGTGTAGATAATCTGAGCACCGCAGAACAGGATGCACGTCAGTGACAGGTGGTCGCCGATGCCCCAGATGTTGGTGCCCCATTCCACGATGGGGTCGTAAGTGCTTAGGTCAGACATCCAGAGGAACGACTCGCCGCGCAACTGAATGGCATTGGGCACGAAGAAGAACATGGCCAGCCAGATAGGCATCTGGATGAGCATGGGCAGACAGCCGCTCAGGGGCGACACGCCGTACTTGGAGTAGAGCTGCATCATCTCCTGTTGCTTCTTCATCTGGTCCTCGGGTTTGTCATATTGCTTGGTAGCCTCTTCGAACTTGGGTTTCAGGACGCGCATCTTGGCACTGGACATATAGCTCTTCTTAACCATGGGGAAGGTGATGGCCTTGAGCAATAACGTGATAAGAATCAGCACAATACCCATATTCAGTCCCAAACCGGTTAACCAGTCAAAGACATAGAGCGTAAACCAACGGTTGATCCAACGCAGCAACCACCAGCCGAGGTTGACCAGTTGTTCCAGATCGAGGTCCTTGCCGAACGAGCTCTGCTGCTCGACATCCTGAATCAGTCTGAAATTGTTGGGTCCGATATACATTTCAAACTCTGAGGGCTTCTGACCTGTGGGGTCGAAAGCGGTCTTCAGCTTGGCGTCAAACTGCTTCAGGTATCCGCTGCCTTTCACGTCCTGTACGCTGCTCAGCGTTGAGTTGGCAGAGAAGTCGTCTTTCGAGATGAGGGCTACGCTGAAGAACTGGTTGCGGAAGGCGACCCAGTCGAGCCGTTCTTCAATCTGCTTCGACTCGTCTGAGGTTTCAGGCAGATTGTCTGTGCTACCGCCATTGGCCTCCTTGTAGAACAAACCCGTGTAGCGGCTCTCGAACGAGAAGCCTTTCTCCTGCTGACGGCAGTGGTCGGCCCACTCAATCTCCACCTCTTTATATGATGGGGCAAACGCATTGACCAAACCAACGGCTTGCAGTGACATCGATAGCAGATAGTCCTGTCCCAGACGATAGCGCATGATGACCTTTCCGCCGTTCTGTGCTTGAGCTGTCATGGTCACTGTCGAGTCTGTCTGCTCAGAAGGAGTGAAGTAGAGGTCCTGGGTAACGATGTTGTCCTGTTTGCCAGTCAGCATGAAGTTCAGCCGCTGATCTTCTTTGTCAAACAAGGTCACATTGTTGGTGTTGTCAATGCTCTTATAGTCCTTGATGACGGCTTTACTGATGGTACCGCCCTTGGTGCTGAACGTCAGCTCCAGCTTTTGGTTCTTCAGCACAATCTGCTGGTTGGTACCGCTGAGTGCCTGATGGAACAGGGCAGTCGTGTCGTTCAGTGCTGCTGAGTCCTGGGCTTGTTTGATGGCTTTCTGGGCTTCCTTTTGTGCCTTTTCGGCATTGTCTTTCATAACGGCAGCAAGTGAGTCTTGCATACGTGCGGCTTCTATTTCTTCTGCCGATGGCTGGTTCCACCAACTGAAACCAATCAGCACAAAGGCAATCAGCACGAAGCCGATAATAGTGTCTCTATTCATATATACTTATATTTGTTTTGTCATTTTAAGCCGCAAAGGTACAAAAATATTTTTAATTATTCGTCTTTATTCCCAAAATTCTTCGTAACTTTGCACCTAATTATGAAATACAGATACTTATTTTTGTTAGTTATGCTGCCACTGCTGAGCCTTGATGCCTCAGCACGGCGCAAGGGTATAAAGGTGGATCCGGACACCGCTTTGATTGTGAAAAACTACATGGATTCGTTGGCTCTGTTACGCAGCCAACTGGACTCCGTGCAGCAGGTGAACCAGCAGTTGCGTAAGGAGTCTGATGACGGGCGTTACTATAGGCTTTTTGCTCCCACCACCTTCTACCATTCGGGTGCCCAGAAGGCTTTCTCATTTGTACCCCAGGCGGGAGACGATGTGACGAACGCCGTAGACGCAGCCCTGTTGAGTCTCTACATGCGCCGTCCTGACTTGGTGAAGAACAACGAGACCAATCTCCAGAATGCGGGCTATCTGCGTGATGATGTCAACGAGGAGGTAAAGCCTCAGGTTGAGCTGGTTGAGAAGGTGGCACCCACGCCTGAAGTCCCCAAGGAGGTGGCCCCCGTGGCTGTCGTGGTAGAGAAGCCCAACTTCTGGAAATTCAAGTTCGACGGCTCCTTACAGTTTCTGCAGAACTATGTGTCCGACAACTGGCATAAGGGCGGTGAGTCCAACTATTCGGCTGTAGCCTCCACGGTGTTTGAACTGAACTACAACGACCAGGAACGTGTACTCTTCGACAACAAGCTGGAGATGAAACTGGGTTTCCAGACCTCACGTTCAGATACCGTCCACAAGTTCAAGCCTAACAACGACCTGCTGCGCTATACTGGCAAACTGGGCTTGCAGGCTCACAAGAAGTGGTACTACACTCTGCAGGTGCTGGCCTACACGCAGTTTACGCGGGGTCTGAAGGCCAATGACACGAATGTCTATTCAGATTTCATGTCGCCGTTCGACCTGAACATCGGTCTTGGTATGGAGTACAAGGTAGAGGCGCTGAACAAACGCCTGACGGGTACGCTCAACTTCCTGCCGCTGGCCTACAACTTCCGTTATGTTGACCGTCTGGCACTGGCAACGAAGTATGGTCTGGACGAAGGCAAGCACACCTTGCATGACTTTGGTTCGCAGGTGACAGTCGACCTGACTTGGAAGATGGCCGAGCAGATATCCTGGAAGACCCGTCTATACGGCTTCACTTCCTACAAGCGTGGCTTGATAGAGTGGGAAAACCTGATTACGCTACAAGTGTCGAAGCACATCTCGGCAAACCTGTTCCTCTATCCCCGTTTCGACGACTCTGGCACACGTGACGACGATATGGGCTACTTCCAGTTCCAGGAATACAGCTCGCTGGGCATCAACTACACATTCTAACTATAACAGAATTAAAAACAGACACAATAAAAAAAAGGCTGTGCATCTTCAACCGATGGACAGCCTTTTAACTTTTTAAATTTTCACCTTTACTTCGCTTCCGTCATATCGCCCTCAATGTAGAGTCGCGTCATTTCTACGGCTCCGTTGGTACGGACGGTAATAGACTTCTTGAAGTGTCCAGGGAATTTGCCGGCACCGTTGTAGGTCACCTTTATCTCGCCCTTCTCTCCAGGCTTCACCGGCTCCTTGGTGTACTCTGGAACGGTACATCCACATGATGCAATGGCCTGGTTGATGACCAGCATCTGGTCACCGACATTGGTAAAGGTAAAGGTGCAAGTCACTTTTGGCTCTTTTTCAGAGAAAGAGCCAAAATTATGGATGGTCTTGTCGAACTTGATTTGTGCAGGCTTCTGAGCCAACGTTACAGTCAGACCGCATACGGCCATCAGCATGGTTAATATCAGTTTCTTCATGATGTTCTACCTTTAATATTAACAATTTGATGCAAAAGTAAGCTATTTTCTTCATACTGCATTCATTTTCGGTAATGTTTTTTAATATTTTAACGCTCCGAATGGGCTCATTCTTTGCCCATATCGGAAAATATGCGTAACTTTGCATCCCTGTAAAAAGAACTCGGACGTGGAAGTACAAACACTACATATCTTTAATCCCGAACACGACATTGCGCTGGCTTCCAACCTGGCCAATTTCACAGCTCCCCATGCTGGGCGACAGCTGCGGAGTGACCTTGGATTCCTGCCTGTATTGTGGGCTGACGAAGCTGATGCCGTGCTGGTTGACAATGTCGAGGTGGCTGCACGCTCCTGTCAGCGCCTGTGTCGCAAGATGGGCAAGACGCCTTGTCGCTTTGTCGACAAGAGCCAGCTGAGCCATCTTGACATTGGCCGCATTGAGCCCTGGGGCTGGGACCTGGCACTGCGGGCCATGCTGAAACGCAACGGAGTGGGCGAGGGGCTACTGCCTTCTGACGAGCAGTTAGAGCGCATCCGCCAGCTGTCGCACCGACGGACATCGGCCCAGCTGTTACCTCTGTTGCAGATGGATGGCACCGTCGGCGAGGCTTTTGAATGTACCACAACCGAACAGGTGGCGACACTGAAGGAACGGTATGGCCAAGTGGTAGTCAAGGCTCCATGGTCATCCAGTGGGCGAGGAGTCCGTTTCGACGAGAATGTCGCTTGGGTGGCCAATGTCATTGCCCGTCAAGGCAGTGTGATGGTAGAGCCCTATTATAATAAGGTAAGGGACTTCGGCATGGAGTTCGAGTCTACCGCCTCGGGCATCCGCTTTATGGGACTGTCGCTGTTCCACACCCGCAAGGGAGCCTACACGGGCAACATCCTCGCTACCGAGCAGGCTAAGCGCGAACAGATGGGCCGCTATGTCTCGCTGGACTTGCTCGACACCGTATGTCTGCAGGTCGTGCAACGGCTCGACTTAGACGACTATCGCGGTCCGTTCGGTCTGGATATGATGGTCGTCAAGGGTGACGGTGGCTTCCTGCTTCATCCGTGTGTAGAAATCAACCTGCGCCGTACTATGGGGCACGTAGCCCTCTTGCTGTCGCCCGACGACGATGAACTGGTACGTGTGATGCAGATCAGCTACGACAATCGCTACAAGCTGTCTGTCCGACATAAAATGTGAGGGAGACGTGAGGGAGAAACAAAAA
>CAMOWH010000084.1:0-9073 GCA_946628315.1 uncultured Prevotella sp. | reverse complement strand
TCAGTATCTGAAGCCCGCTCGTGAGAACATGAAGAAGATGTACATCCACAAGATTAAGGAAGTACTTGGTTCTGACGGCAAGCTGGCTCAGTAATAAAGACACAATCATGCATAAGAAAAAGTCTCGCCCAATGTGGCGAGGCTTTTTTATTTCTTGTCCATGTCTGAGTATTGCTTGACAATAGCACCTGTGGCTGGGTGAAGTGTCAGATGGGTGACGTAGCGTTTGAAGGGGTCGCAACTGCGTTGCTCTGTGTGACCGAACTGAGCCAGAGGAACCTCGAATGTTGCCAAGGGCAAATCTTCTTGTTGGAGGGTAATGGTAGCGGTGCCAGATGAGTTGACGTATAGCCAGTCACCCTTTTTGTTTTCCAAGGGCTGAGACTGATCCGGGTAGAGGTTCTTGACAGTCATATAAAAAGGTACGCCCGATAGGTCGTCTTTGTCTACCAGGCCACGTTGACGGGACAGACGAAAGACCACTTCGCGCTCTGTCTCTTGCTCCGGATATAGGGTGATAACCTGCATGGTGGTATCGCGACGGATGGTACCAGTGAACAGGGTCATAAGCGCATCGTGCTGCTGGTCAATGCGCTGGAGCATCAGCTGCAACTGCTTTTCGTCGTTGGGCATATCCTCAGCTTCGCCGGTGGCCAGTTGCTGACGATGCTCGCGCAGGTCGAGTATCTGCTGTACGGTCAGTTCTGCCATCTTTGCTGTGCTTCCTGCGGACAGAACTTCGGCAGACAGAAACTTCTCTGGGGAAGGCTGCTGGCGTTGTTTGACCTGAGGAGAGTAGATGGGTGGTATGGATGGTTGTACTGGTTCGGCATTGATGGCCAGCAGCACGCCGTCATCGCTGAGCTTGACATCGGCTGTCTCCCCTTTGCCCTTCAGGTGCAGGGTGTAACATTTGGACGTGTCGCGTACTCCGACGGTGGTCAGTTGGCAGGTTACAACGCGGTGGCTGATGTGTTCCTGTTGCTGAATGTAACCCAGATGCAGGTAGCGCTCTGCGTAGGGTGCGAAATCGCCAGGAGTATATGTCTGCTTCTCAATGAGCAGGTGGAAACGGACGGCCGTCTTGGGCAGGTAGTAAGTCTGTCCTTCAGAAGGAAGACTTAACGAAAGAATTAAGAACAGGGCAGCTATGATTCTCATTCCTGAAGTCGTTTAAAAGCTCGTGGGATATATTGGATGATGTCGCTGGCCATGAGGCTTTCCTCGCCTAAATCGTTGGCAGCCAAGTCTCCGGCCAATCCATGCAGATAGACACCAAGCACGCAGGCGTCTTGTTGCTTGTAGCCACGCGCCAGCAAACCAGTGATGATACCCGTCAGGACATCGCCACTGCCGGCAGTAGCCATGCCCGCATTGCCTGTAGCGTTGAACAGAACATTTCCGTCGGGCATACAGATGGCTGTATGATGCCCCTTCAGGATGATATAGCCCTTGATTCGTTGTGCAAGATTGCGAGCCTTGGTCAGGCGTTCATAGCTGTCGGCACAATGTCCTTCCAGCCGGTCAAACTCTTTGGGGTGAGGAGTAAGGATAATGCCCTGTGGCAATTGCTGTAGCCAGGCACGGTGGTTACCCAGGATGTTTAACGCATCGGCATCGGCCACACAGGGACACTGGGCACGGCGTATCTGTGCAACTAGTGCCACAGCCGTTTGTTCGCTTTGTCCGATACCAGGGCCAATGCCCAAGGCATTAAAGTCTTCTGTATCCATCGCCTCGGCAAAAATAGTCTCTTCGCTCGTGACCTGCACGATGGCTTCGGGCACTGCAGTTTGTAGGATAGGAATATTCCGCTTCGGGGTATTCACCGTTACCTTGCCGACGCCACTGCGTAGACAAGCCCGTGTAGCAAGGATGGCAGCTCCTGCCATTCCATAGCTGCCTGCAATCAACAAGGCATTGCCCATCTGGCCTTTGTGGGCATGGGCAGGGCGCTCGAGTAGCAGTTTGCGTACCTGATCTTCCTCGACAAACATATAGTTAGTGTCCGTTTTGTTGATACCCTCTTGACTGAGGCGGATGTCCAGTATGCGGAGTTTGCCGATGAAAGTTTGGTTCTCGGGGAATAGAAATGCCAGTTTGGGCAATTGGAGGGTCAGTGTTGTCGTGGCCCGGATGATGTTGGCGCGGACGTTGTAGCTGTTGTCTTCCGTCATGAGGCCAGACGGAACATCGATGCTGACAATTTGTGCCGGTGAGGAGTTGATATACTTGACCAGTGAGGCAAAACCACCAGCCAGTGGCTTGTTGAGGCCAGACCCAAAGAGTCCGTCAATGACCAGCATACCTTGCTCCAGACGGGGTGGTTCAAACTCGTTGACAACCTCAATAAACTCCTTGACGCTCTTGCTTTCATGCAGGCGCGTCTTATTGGCAGCACAGTCGGGCGACAGTTTTCCACTGATATTGAAAAGATAGGTAATGACCTCGTAGTCTTTTTCGGCCAGCATACGTGCCATAGCCAATGCGTCACCTCCATTGTTCCCCGGTCCGGCAAAGACCACAACGGGGGTAGATGGTGGGTATAACTTCGTGACAGCCTGGACCATGGTCTTTGCTGCACGCTCCATGAGGTCGAGACTCGAAATGGGCTCGTTCTCTATGGTATATTTGTCTAGCTCATGTATCTGAGCGCTGGTAAAAATCTTCATTTGACTGCAAAAATACGAAAAATATGCTAATCTATACCTATTCTTTGCCGAAAATTTAGTAATTTTGCATCAAATTTTATTTTTCGACATCAATGAGCATCGTAAAAATTAAGGATAAGACGTTTAAGACGTCTATCTCGGAGGCAGAAATCAAACAGCGTGTGAAGGAACTGGGCGCACGAATCAGCCGCGACTTGGCGGATAAGAATCCGCTCTTTCTGAGCGTGTTGAACGGGGCTTTCGTGTTTACGGCCGACCTGCTGCGAGCGATTACCATCCCCTGCGAGGTATCGTTTGTGAAACTGGCATCGTATAACGGTGTCGTCTCTACCGGAAAGGTGAAGAAGCTCATCGGGCTGAACGAAGACATCATCGGGCGCACCATTGTCATTGTGGAGGATATCGTAGACACGGGGCGTACCATGCAGCAGATGCTAGATACGCTGAGCCAGTACAGTCCGGCATCGATACACATCTGTACCCTCTTCGTGAAACCAGAGAAGCTGATGGTGAATCTCAACATCGAGTATTCGGCTTTTTCCATTCCCAACGACTTTATCGTGGGCTATGGACTGGACTACGACCAGCAGGGGCGCAACCTGCCGGAAGTTTATACTTTAGTTGAGGGTTAAGCGTTTGGCGATGAGACAAATAAAACTACCCCATCTGCCCAGTGACGTCGAGGAGCGCAAGAGCGACTTGATGACGGACTTGTGGTATAAGTTTGACAATGGAAAAGAAACAAGAATTAAACAGGATAAACAAGAAATTAGAATTCAAATGAAGAACATTGTGATTTTTGGTGCTCCCGGCTCAGGCAAGGGAACACAGAGCGACCTGATGATAGAACACTATGGTTTGGGACACATCTCAACGGGTGATGTGCTGCGTAATGAAATCAAGAAGGGTACGGAACTGGGTAAGACCGCCCAGAGCTATATTGACAAAGGCAACCTGATTCCTGACGATTTGATGATCTCCATTTTGGCCAATGTCTATGATTCGTTTGGACGTGGTCACAAGGGCGTCATCTTTGATGGCTTCCCTCGTACCATCCCACAGGCTGAAGCCTTGAAGAAAATGCTGGACGAACGTGGCGACAAGGTGGCTGCCATGATAGAGTTGGACGTGCCAGAGGATGAACTGATGGTTCGCCTCATCAAGCGTGGTCAGGAGAGTGGTCGTGCCGATGACAATGAGGAGACCATCAAGAAGCGTCTGGTAGTGTACCATTCGCAGACCCAGCCTCTCATTGAGTGGTATAAGAAAGAGGGATTGCACCATCATATCAATGGTCATGGTACGTTGGAGCGTATCTTTGCTGACATTCAGAACGTAATCGATAACTTGTAATGGAGTCCAACTTCGTAGACTACGTCAAGATACTATGCCGTTCGGGCAAGGGGGGACGGGGATCCATGCATCTCCGTCATGTGAAGTATAACCCCAACGGCGGTCCAGACGGTGGTGATGGTGGCAAGGGTGGCAGCATCATCCTGCGCGGTAACCACAATTACTGGACGCTGTTGCACCTGAAGTACGAGCGCCACATTTTCGCTGAACATGGCGGAAATGGCGGACGCGATAAGTGTCATGGTACGGACGGCAAGGATGTCTATATTGACGTGCCCTGTGGTACGGTAGTCTATGATGCAGAGACGGGAAAGTATGTCTGCGACGTCACCTACGACGGTCAGGAGATTGTCTTGCTGAAGGGCGGACGAGGCGGACTGGGTAACTATCAGTTCCGTTCGGCTACCAATCAGGCACCACGCTATGCGCAGCCCGGTGAGCCGATGCAGGAGATGACGGTGATATTGGAGTTAAAACTGTTGGCAGACGTAGGCTTGGTAGGCTTCCCCAATGCCGGCAAGTCGACCCTGCTGTCAGCTCTTTCCAATGCCCGTCCCAAGATTGCCAACTACCCGTTTACAACCATGGAACCCTCGCTGGGTATTGTGGGCTATCGTGACAGTAAGTCCTTCGTGATGGCTGACATCCCGGGTATTATCGAGGGTGCCTCGGAAGGTAAGGGGCTGGGACTTCGTTTTCTTCGCCATATTGAGCGTAACTCCCTGCTGTTGTTCATGGTTCCCGGTGATACGGACGATATCAAGCGTGAGTACGAAATCCTGCTGAACGAGTTGGGCCAGTTTAATCCGGAGATGCTGGATAAGCATCGTGTGCTGGCTGTCACCAAGTGTGACCTGTTAGACGATGAACTCATTGAGATGTTGCGCGAGACACTTCCCCGGGATTTGCCTTGTGTCTTTATTTCTGCTGTGGCCAATAAGGGACTTGACGAACTGAAGGATGTGCTCTGGCGTGAACTGAATGCAGAGAGCAATAAATTGGCCGCTGTGATGGCAGAGGATACGCTGGTGCATCGTGACAAGGATATGACCCGCTTTGCCGAGGAGTTGGCCGACGAAGGTGAAAACGAGGATATTGAGTATATTGACGATGAGGAAGTAGAGGATATCGAGGACTACGAGGACTTTGAATACACAGAGGATGAGTAGTCCGCAACTGGCATATTATGATATGGATACAGGGGTGCTGGCTTTCAGTACCACTCGTCAAGGGGGAAGCAGCACGGGCAACTATGCTGCTTTCAACATCAACAACTATTGCGGCGATGCACCAGAGCACATCGTTTGCAACCGGCAGGCACTGGCCGCACTGATTGGAGTACCCGAACAGCACATCATCATGCCTCACCAGACGCATGGGAAGGTGGTTCGTCGTGTGGATGCTCCGCCCACAGAAGTATTGGAGGGCGTGGATGCTGTCATGACCGATGTGAAAGGACTTTGTATCGGCGTGTCAACAGCTGACTGTATACCTATTCTATTATATGATGCCGAACACCACGCCGTGTGTGCCGTACATGCCGGTTGGCGGGGAACGGTACAGCGTATAGTGCAGGAGGCAGTGGCGCAAATGCAAGAGGCTTATCACTCACAGCCCCGTCAGCTGAAAGCCGTCATAGGGCCAGGCATCTCTTTAGAAAGCTTTGAGGTAGGCGACGAGGTGTATCAGCAGTTTGTGGATGCCGGTTTCGATATGGCCCCCATTGCCCGTCGGTATGCGAAGTGGCACCTGGACCTGCCACAGTGCAATCGCCTCCAGTTGGAAGCGGTTGGAGTACAGGACGTCTGGATGTCGGACATTTGCACCTATCAGCAGTACGAACAGTATTTCTCGGCTCGCCGGTTAGGAATTAATTCGGGCCGAATTTATACGGCTATAGTCTTAAAGTAAAATGATGAAGAAAGTAAAATACGCTATACTCTTTGCGGCTTTGGTGCTGGCACTCTCGAGTTGTGCACAGTCTAAGTTTACCGCTTTGGAGCAACAGCAAATCAGCATGGAGGACCCCACGTTATTTGAGAAGTCTGATGCCTTTACCATTGACTTTACTGCAGGACGCGACAAGGATTACTGCTTCCCGCTTCCCGTGGGTAAGGCAAAGATGGGTAAGGACTATAATGTAGAGATAGAAACCGCCAAGGGAGATGCTGTGAAGGCGATGTTCGACGGTGTCGTGCGTCTTTCGCGCAACAATCCGCCATTTGGCAATGTCATTGTCATCCGCCACGGCAATGGATTGGAGACCGTCTACGGCAATAATGCCGAGAATCTGGTGAAGTCCGGCGATTGTGTCAAGGCAGGACAGACCATTGCCATTGTGGGTACCAACAAAGGGCGTACCTATTGTGAATTTGCCATGATGGTAAATGGTGGGCGTGTCAATCCCGAGATATTCTTCAGTTTGGAGAGTCACCGTTTGCGTAAGCAGGTGGTCTTGTTCCAGAAGACTGCCAACTGGAAAGTAAATGTGAGTGTGTTAAAGACACCTCAATCTGAAGAAGAGGCTACTCGCCAGTGGTGGTGTTATCCGCTGCCAGGGGCCAAGGTTATCAGTCCTTATGGTGGACGTGGCGGCAGGCAGCATACGGGTACGGACCTGAAGACAAAACCCAACGACAATATTCTGGCAGCCTTTGACGGTGAGGTCATCTTCTCGGCTAAATATTCTGGATATGGCAATCTGATTCGTATCAAGCATCCGAATGGCTTGGAGACCTATTATAGCCATAATTCCAAGAACATGGTCAAGGTGGGCGACTATGTGAAGGCTGGGCAGGTGATAGCCCTGACAGGACGCACAGGAAGAGCCACCACGGAACATCTGCATTTTGAGACCCGCGTGAATGGGAGCTATGTCAATTCGAATAGGTATTTTGACCATGTGAACCATACCATCCGCCTGAAAGCTTTTAAGAAGACTAAGGACGGCTACGTGGTACGGTGAACGGCTGTCATTCGATTACCCGCTGATGGTGTACAATGGTGCCGTCGTCGCTCACGCCTTCGAGGGTGACGAGGTAGCGCTTGGAGACATCGGAGGCATAGAAGCGGACGGTAGCTCTGCCCTCAGCATCGGTCTTGACCTGTGGGTTCCAGTAGAGGGTGGTGCGCTGGTCGGGGCGCGTCTTCTGTGACGGGTCAGGATATTGCGGCGAGTAGAACGCTACGGGCTGTTCGTAGCCTAACTGACGGACGGTAGCCATCGACAGCGGGCGGGCGGCCTTGGAGTGGACTATCTCTGAACCATCCTTCAGGAAGATGAACAGGACACCGGGTATTTTACCCGTAGGACCTGGCCGGATACCGAAGAAGCCGTTGACGGCGTTGTTGGGCGTGAAGTATTCGATGGAACTGATGTTCTGCGGTACCAGGTTTAGCACGTAGTCGTGGTCTGTTTCCTCGAAATTGTCTACATATACTTTCAACCCGGCATTATCTGTAGTCGTAATGGTGGCTTCGCCATCGACGTAATAGACTCGCATGCCCAGTGCGGTCAGCAACTGCTGTACGTTGGCAGCATTCTCAATACGCACGTCTCCTGCGGGAAAGCCGCGAGGAGCCTCTAAGCTCATGATGTTGCGCTTTTGGGGCAGCTGCTTCTTGCCCACCTTCTCCACCTCGGGCAGTTCGATGTAGCTGGCACGGTTGTACATCTGCTGGCTCTGCGACTGGGTGGTGAAGGCAGCGAGGTCGGCGGCATCGGTGGTCAGCCGGTAGTGGGGCAGCTTCGGCTTGGGGAAGGTCAGCGAGTCGATTTGCAGTTCTACAAATTTGGTGCTGCCGCTGCGGCGCGTGCCCTCCAGTGTGAATGTTGTGCCGTTGGGATTGTCGACGGCCAGAGCGAAGCGCGTGCTGTCGCCGAGTTCAAACTCTTCGCGGTGGCCCGTCCGGTTGTTTACCACGAGCAGGTGCGGATTCTTGATGCGCTGGCCCAGCGAGCCTTTCACGCGGCCAGTGATGAACTGCTGCTCCTGGAACGGATAGGTGATGGTATAGGACGTGTCTGCACTATGGGTAAGCTGCTGGCGAAGCAGGCTCTGGCGGATGTCGCCAAACAGGCTGTCGGGCTTCACCACATCGTAGTCGGTGACGGAGAGTGCAAAGGTGCCGCTGAGCGGTAGTCCGCCCTTATCCTGGATGCTGAGGTCGAGGGTTATGGGCTTGTTCTCGGTGGCAGCCTCTCCGCTGATGCGGACCTTGGCATCGTGCTGCGAGAGGTGCTGCAATGGAATGCGGTGCCCTCGCACACGCTGTCCTCCAGCCACCGTCAGGGGCTGGTAGCAGAAGTGTTCTGCCGGGAAGTTGCGCATCCACTGGGTGTAGGCCACCAAGGTGTAGACACCGCCTGGAAGGTCTTTAGGCAACAGCAGTGCATTGGCAAACACGCCGTCCTCGTTGCAGCGAATCATCAGCCGCTGCATCAGGGTGTCGGCCTGCTGGTTGTGCATCTCTACATAGACAAAACGCGAACGCTTGACAGGCATGTGGGTTGCTGCGTCCACCAAGTGCGCTCGGAACCACACCGTGTCGCCTGCAGCATAGTAGGGCTTGTCGGTCTGCAGATAGATGCGCTCTTGTAGCACGTTCTTCCCGTTGCTTTCATCTGCTGCCTGCTTGCTTTTCTGCTGCCTCTTGCGTGTCATCTCAAGTTTGCGTTGTATGTCACTGCTCAGTTCGGGAATGTGCTGTTCGTCTATGTAGTGATCAATCGCCTCTGGCAACATGCTGTGCAGGGCGGCTTTGTGCGTCTTCTGTTCTGCCTTGTACTCTTGCTTGGTCATCAACTCGGCTTCAACGGGAAAGTATTCGTCGAACAGCCAGAGGTTCATGGCATACTTCTCGTGTCCCCGCTGGCGCATGGTGCCCTTCAGCTGGCGCACCTCGCTGTAGGCCAGCAGGTCGCCTTGCGACACTTTGGCATATGTTCCCATGCGGTGTACCGTCTGATGCTGGTTCTTCACCATTGTGGGGGTCGCCACGGTACGGTACTTGCTGTGACTGTCCAGAATGTTCAGCTTCACCGGACG
>CAMOWH010000083.1:0-9233 GCA_946628315.1 uncultured Prevotella sp. | reverse complement strand
CCCGAACATAACTATAAATAGGAGCAGACGGTCTGCTCCTATTTTTTTGTCTAAAA
This sequence comes from uncultured Prevotella sp., assembly GCA_946628315.1. Lineage (GTDB taxonomy): Bacteria > Bacteroidota > Bacteroidia > Bacteroidales > Bacteroidaceae > Prevotella. Next base: position 9,177 of record CAMOWH010000083.1, on the reverse strand, counting down.
ATTTGGAGGTTACAAAAGTTTTTCGTACCTTTACACCCGATTTTGAATTTTAACACTAAGAACCATACACCCATGAGGTCGATATATCGCCGTTTACTTCTGCTATTCATGCTCCTGCTGGCAGTTTCTCTGTTTATTGCCTGTGGCGATGACGACGCTGATGCCAACAAGGAGCCTTCAACGGTGTTTCGTATGGGCGAGATAACGGGCAGATTCTACCCGACAGACTCTCTGGAGGTACATGTTCAGGGCAACAGTATCTATCTCCACTGGTTTGGTGTCAAGGGATGTGCGGGCTACGAGATTATGTATGCCATCCGCGACAGTGTGTCTACCGACGAGACCAAGTGGATGATACCTGAAAACATTATCGACCGTTTCGTTGTAAGTCCGGAGAAGGCAGACACGCTCATCCAGAACCTACGCTACGACACGAACTACTCATTTGCCATCCGCGTACTGTCCGTTCAGGGAGAACAATTCCACTCCAACTGGTTCGGGCTCGGCAGCAACCGCCAATGGGCAGACATCTGCCAACGCACTACCGAAGAGCAACCTGACACGATTGAAGCAAGCCTGCCTGATTTTGACAACGACTAAAAATCCCCTTTGAGCCTATGGACAAGCAGAGTTTTCTGTATCGAGTCTATGACCTCTATGCTGACGGTTTCCGTTCAATGCGTCTGGGCAAGACGCTGTGGGCCATCATACTGATCAAGTTGTTCATTATGTTTGCCATCCTGAAAGTCTTCTTCTTTCCCAACTTCCTGAAGCAGCACGCTGAGGAAGGGCACGAGTCTGACTACGTTGCGACGGAGATGCTGAAAAGGTAAAAAATAAATAACTAAAAGACCTAAATATTATGACTGACTTATTCCTAAACATCGATGCCGGCTCCATCAATTGGGCCAGGGCACAATTTGCGCTCACGGCAATCTATCACTGGCTGTTCGTTCCGCTGACGCTGGGTCTGGCGGTCATCATGGGCATCTGCGAAACCCTGTGGTACCGCAAGCGTGACACCTTCTGGCGCGACACAGCCATGTTCTGGCAGCGCCTCTTCGGCATCAACTTCGCCATGGGTGTAGCCACAGGCATCATCCTGGAGTTCGAGTTCGGCACCAACTGGTCGAACTACTCCTGGTTCGTTGGCGACATCTTCGGGGCCCCGCTGGCTATCGAGGGTATCGTAGCCTTCTTCATGGAGTCTACCTTCGTTGCCGTCATGTATTTCGGTTGGAAGAAGGTCTCTCCCGGGTTCCACCTGGCCTCCACGTGGCTGACAGGTCTCGGAGCCACCATCTCGGCATGGTGGATTCTGGTGGCCAATGCGTGGATGCAGTATCCCGTAGGCTGCGAGTTCAACCCCGACACCATGCGCAACGAGATGGTTGACTTCTTTGCGGTGGCCTTGTCACCGTTTGCCATCGGCAAGTTCTGCCATACCGTCATCTCAGCCTGGATTATCGGAGCCGTCTTCGTGATGGCCGTCTCGTGCTGGTATCTCATGAAGCGCCGCGAGGTGCGTCTGGCCAAGGAGAGCATCAAGATTGCCGCCATTGTCGGCCTCATCGCTACCCTCGGTGCAGCCTTTACAGGTCACATCAGTGGCCAGCAGGTTGCCAAGTACCAACCCATGAAACTCGCTGCCATGGAGGCGCTGTACAATGGAGGTACCGATCAGGGACTGACCGCTGTGGCATGGGTAAATCCGCTGTGCCAGCCCGACTACGAGAATCTGGAGTCTGCCCCGCTGAAGATAGACATGCCCTACGCACTCAGCATCATGGCAACTAACGACCCACACGGTTTCGTACCTGGCATCAATGACATTCTGAACGGATATACCCGTCCTGACGGCACTCGCGAACCGTCCGTTGACGAGAAGATTGCCCGCGGCCAACAGGCCATTACCGCCCTGGCAGCATACCGCAAGGCCAAGCAGGAAGGTGCCAGCGAGTCTGTTGTCAATGCCCAGTTGTCCATTATCAAAGAGAACATGCCCTACTTCGGCTATGGCTATGTGAAGGACAAGAAGGACATCGTTCCCTATGTGCCCGTCAACTTCTGGGCCTTCCGTGTCATGGTAGGACTGGGCTGTCTGTTCATCCTCTACTTCGCCATCATGGCCATCCTGTCGTTCCGCATTCCCTACCTGTCCGTCATCGTGCGCCGTCTGCTGGCGACCATCGGCTTGTTGCCGGAGACACATGCCGACACGCACGACATCACGGGACTGCCTGCATGGCACTACTGGACAGCCATTGCACTGGTGCCACTGGCCTATATCGCTTCTGAGAGCGGCTGGCTCGTGGCAGAGTTCGGCCGTCAGCCCTGGACCATTCAGGACATGCTGCCTACCTGGGTCGCTGTCAGCGACATCAACAGTGGCTCGGTAGCCCTGACGTTCTTCCTATTCCTGTTCCTCTTCACGCTGATGCTGGCTGTCGAAATCAGCATCCTGCTGAAGCAAATCAAGCGTGGCCCGGAGTATTCTAAGCAAGTTGAAAGTTGAAAATTGAAAGTTGAAAATTATGACATACGAATTCTTGCAACATTACTGGTGCTTCGTCGTGGCACTGTTAGGAGCACTGCTGGTATTCCTGCTCTTTGTGCAGGGGGCTAATTCATGCATCCGTTCCCTCGGCTGGACCGAAGAGGGCAAGCGGCTGGTGCTGAACTCTACCGGCCGTAAGTGGGAGTTCACTTTCACTACACTGGTCACCTTCGGTGGAGCCTTCTTCGCCTCCTATCCCCTCTTCTACTCCACCTCGTTTGGCGGAGCCTACTGGCTGTGGATGATCATCCTCTTCACCTTCGTCGTTCAGGCTGTCAGCTACGAGTTCCAGAACAAGCTCGGCAACTTCCTGGGCCCGAAGACGTTCCAGTGGGGCCTCATCCTCAACGGACTGCTGGGTCCGTTGCTTCTGGGCGGTGCCGTGGCTACGTTCTTCGAGGGTTCTAACTTCATCATTGCCAAGGAGAATCTGGTTGACACAGGAGCCGTTACGCCCATCATCTCCCGTTGGGCCAACGCTTCCCACGGACTCGACGCCCTGCTCAATCCCTGGGTACTCGTCTTCGGACTGGCCGTCATGTTCCTGGCCCGTGTGCTGGGCATCCTTTATGTAATGAACAATGTCAACGACGAGGACATCCGTTCTCGCGGCAGCGTTCGCCTGCTGGGCAATGCCGTACCCTTCGTCATTCTGTTCGTTGCCTATCTGGTACACCTATTATTAAAAGACGGCTTTGCCTACACCGACGAGGGAATCATCTTCATGGAGCCTTACAAGTATCTGCACAACCTGCTGGACATGTGGTATCTCACCATTATATTATTAATAGGTGTCATGCTGGTGCTCTTCGGCATTGGCAAGACCGTCTGGTCCAAGGACTACAACAGCGGCATCTGGCCTGCCGGCATCGGCACCGTGCTGACCGTTCTGGCCCTGCTGCTCTGCTCTGCCTGGAACCACACAGCCTACTATCCCTCCACTGCCGACCTGCAGTCGTCGCTGACCATGGCCAACTCCAGTTCGAGTGAGTTCACCCTGCGCACCATGTTCTACGTGTCGCTGCTTGTACCCTTCGTGCTGGCCTATATTGTCTACGCCTGGCGCGCCATTGACCAGAAAAAGCTCGACAAAGAGGAGATTCAGAGCGACCACGCTTATTGAAGAGAGTTTCCTTCGGAGAACTTACTTGCACTCGGAAATAAAAAGAAAAGTTAACTTTCCTTTTGTATTTCTCTCGTTTTTTCGTAATTTTGCCGTCCGTATGATAGTATGTATCGCTGAGAAACCCAGTGTGGCGCGTGATATTGCGCGTATTATCGGAGCAACGTCGTCGCACGAAGGATATATGGAAGGCAACGGTTTTCAGGTGACGTGGACCTTTGGTCACCTGTGCACGCTGAAGGAGCCCCACGACTACACCCCGATGTGGAAGTCGTGGAGCCTGACGTCACTGCCCATGATACCCGAGCGCTTCGGCATCAAGCTCATTGACGACCAAGGCATCAGGAAGCAGTTCTCCATCATCGAGCGGCTGATGCAGCAGGCCGAGCGCATAGTCAACTGCGGCGACGCCGGCCAGGAGGGTGAGCTCATCCAGCGCTGGGTCATGCAGAAGGCCCAGGCCAAGTGTCCCGTCAGTCGTCTGTGGATATCGAGCATGACGGACGAGGCCATCCGTGAGGGTTTCCAGAACCTGAAAGACCAAGCCGACTACCAGCCACTATACTTAGCCGGGCTGAGCCGTGCCATCGGCGACTGGCTGCTGGGCATGAACTGTACGCGCCTCTATACGCTGAAGTACGGACAGAACCGTCAGGTGCTCTCCATCGGCCGTGTGCAGACCCCTACCCTGGCACTTATCGTCAATCGCCAGAAAGAGATAGACAACTTCAAGCCCGAGCCCTACTGGGTGCTGGCCACTGTCTATCGCGACACCACGTTTACGGCCACTAAGGGCAAGTTCACCTCGAAGGAGGAGGGCGAGAAAGCCTTCAGCACCATTGAAGGCAAGCCGTTTACCGTCACCAAGGTGGAGAAGAAGGAAGGCAAGGAACAGCCGCCTCAGCTCTACGACCTGACCTCGCTGCAGGTGGACTGCAACCGCAAGTTCGGCTACTCAGCCGAGATGACGCTGAACCTCATTCAGGCACTCTACGAACGCAAGTACACCACCTATCCCCGTGTCGACACGCAATACCTGTCTGACGACATCTATCCCAAGTGTCCGCAGACCCTGAACGGCCTCTACCAGACCAAGTTCGGAGGTGTGGCCCCCTATGCAGAGTACATCAAGCCCATTGGCGGCAAACCGCTGAAGAAGACCAAGCGCGTCTTCGACACCTCAAAGGTGACCGACCACCACGCCATCATTCCCACCGGTGTGATACCCCAGAACCTGAGCGATGCCGAGCGCAACGTCTTCGACCTGGTGGCACGCCGTTTCATCGGCGTCTTCCTGCCCGACTGTAAGTTCTCGACCACTACGGTATTGGGAGAAGTCAAGAGCGAAGAGGACACGGTAGAGTTCAAGGTGACGGGAAAGGAGATTCTCGACCCAGGCTGGCGCGTAGTCAGAGGCAAAAAATCAGAAAACCCAGATAACTCCGAGGCTTCCGAAAACTCAGAGTCCTCCGAGAAGACGGACGAAGAGCGCACACTGCCCACCTTCGTCAAGGGCGAGAGCGGCGAGCACACCCCTACCCTGACAGAGAAGATGACCACCCCTCCACCTTATTATAATGAAGCCTCACTGCTGCGGGCCATGGAGACGGCGGGCAAGTTCGTCGAGGACGAGACCCTGCGTGCTGCCATGAAGGAGAACGGCATTGGTCGTCCGTCGAGTCGTGCCGGCATCATCGAAACCCTGTTCAAGCGCCACTACATCAAGCGCGACCGCAAGCGCCTCGTGGCAACCCCTACCGGCATTGAGCTCATCGACCTCATTCACGAGGAACTGCTCAAGAGTTGTGAACTGACCGGCATCTGGGAGAAGAAGCTGCGCGACATAGAGCACAAGACCTACGACCCAGCCCAGTTCATTGCCGAACTGAAGCAGCAGGTGACGGACATCGTCAACGACGTTATGCGCGACCCCACCAACCGCCGCATTACCGTGCTGACCGATGCCGAAGTCAAAAAAGTCAAGAGCAACAAGCATAAGAAACAATAGACACTATGAAATTTATCAGTTGGAACGTCAACGGGCTCAGAGCCTGTGAAGGTAAAGGATTCAGCGAGACATTCAGGCAGCTGGACGCAGACTTCTTCTGTCTGCAGGAGACCAAGATGCAGGCCGGACAGTTGGACCTGCAGTTTGACGGCTACCAGTCGTACTGGAACTACGCCGACAAGAAAGGCTACTCCGGCACAGCCATCTTCACGCGTCATACCCCCCTCAACGTGACTTACGGCATCGGCATCGACCAGCACGACCACGAGGGACGCGTCATCACACTGGAGATGGACGACTTCTATCTGGTCACCTGCTACACGCCCAACTCGCAGGACGGGCTGAAGCGACTGGACTACCGTATGCAGTGGGAGGACGACTTCCGCCAGTACCTGAAAGGGCTGGATGCCAAGAAGCCTGTCATCCTGTGCGGCGACCTGAACGTCGCCCACGAGGAGATAGACCTGAAGAATCCCAAGACCAATCGCCAGAACGCCGGTTTCACCGACCAGGAGCGTGAGCAGTTCACCACCTTACTAAATAGTGGTTTCATTGACACCTTCCGCACGCTCTATCCCGAACAGGTGACCTACTCCTGGTGGTCGTACCGCTTCCAGGCCCGCCAGAAGAATGCCGGATGGCGCATCGACTACTTCGTCACTTCCGAACGGCTCAAGTCACAGATAGAGGATGCCAAAATCCATACCGACATTCTGGGCAGCGACCACTGCCCGGTGGAATTAACGTTAAAAAGTTAAAAAGAAAGGTATAACGTAACGAAAAATACCTTACCTTTGCCGACGGTTTACGAACCACAACTAAACATGTTTTATTAATAATTAAAGGAGAAAGAGAAACTATGAAGAAGATTCTTTTAGCAGTGATGGCTGTGGCTGCCATCGGATTCACATCGTGCGGTAACAAGACTCAGCAGGCTGATGCTGAGACTGCGGCTGTGGACTCTGTAGCTATCGTTGACTCTATTGCACAGGGAGCTGCCCAGGAGACCATCGACGCCCTGAGCGCCGACCTGGAGGCTAACGACGCTTCTAAGCTGCAGGCTACACTGGAAGGCATCAAGGCCAAGATTGCCGAGATTGTCAAGAACAATCCTGAGGTGGCCAAGGAGTATGTGGTGAAGGTGCAGACCTTCCTGAAGGAGAACGCTGACAAGGTGAAGGCACTGGTAGGCGACAATGCTGCCGTAGCTGCAGCCTTGAGCGCTGTGACCGACATCGAGCCCGCTAACGTGGTGAACGGTCTGCTGGAGCAGGTTGGCGACGCTGCTACCGAGGCGAAGGACGCTGCCGTTGACGCTGCCAACCAGAAGGCTAACGAGGCTAAGGAGGCTGCTGAGGAGAAGGCTAACGAGGCTAAGGAGGCTGCCAAGCAGAAGGCTAACGAGGCCATCGACAACGCCGCAGCATCTGCCAAGAGCAAGCTCGGACTGTAATAAAAAGAGAAAAGAATAAAGGATAATTGCTTTTTCGTTGAATGAAACGGCCGGTTCGCTGAATATATTTCGCGAGCCGGCTCTTTTTGTCTACCTTTGTCAGCAGAAAAGATAATATTAACTCAAAAAAAGACAAAGGATATGAAAAAGACAATGATTCTCTCCATGCTGGCAGCCCTCACGTGGCTCAACACAGCATGTTCCAGCGACGACCCGCTGGACAGTTACACCAACAGGAACACCCAGCCCACCAACAACACCAGTGGCGGTGGGAACACCAGCGGCGGTGCCTCCGGCAGTGGCAGTACCGCCACTGGCGACCTGACCACCTTCGCAGTGAAAATAGACAAGACAACGGCCGAGCCCACCAGCGGAACTGCCTCCGCCTACTACCCCGAAGAGGAAGACAACCTGGCCAACAACAGTTTCGCCACCCAGGTGGCCATTGACCTGACCAACCCGACAGCCAAGACGGAGAACGGCGTGACCATTACCGTCAACGGCGGACACGTCACTGCCGACCACGGTTCAGAAAAAGGCATCTGCTACTACGTCACCGGCACCACCAGCAACGGGTCGCTGACCATTCTGGGCGAGAAGAAGTACGAGGTGATACTGAACGGTGTGGACATCACCAACCCTGACAGTGCCGCCCTGAACCTGCTCAGCAAGAAGCGTGCCTTCGTCATGCTGGCCGACGGCACCACCAACAAGCTGACTGACGGCACCAGCTCGAAGAATGACCATAAAGGCGCCCTCTACTGCAAGGGCAAGCTGTTGTTCAACGGCAAGGGAGCACTGGAGGTCTACGGCAACTACAACAACGGCATCCACTCGGCCGACTACATCATCTTCAACACGGGCAACAACATCTACGCCAAGTCTACTGCCAACCACGGCATCAAGGCCAACGACGGCGTGTTCATCAACGGCGGCATCCTGAATGTCGAAGTATCGGCTGCTGCTGCCAAGGGCATCAACTGCGAGTCGGACATCACCGTCAACGGCGGACGTACCACCGTCATCACCACGGGTGACGGCGCTTGGGACACCGAAGACCTGGAGGCCAAGGGGGCAGCCTGTCTGAAGACCGACTCGGTGTTCACCATCAACGGTGGCGAACTGTGGCTCATGAGCACCGGCAGCGGCGGCAAGGGCATCAATGTCGACATGGAAGGCTACTTCAACGGCGGCAGCACCTACATCGTCACCACGGGCAGCCAGTTCAAGAGCAACAACGACACAGCTTCGCCCAAGGGTATCAAGGTTGACGGCGACCTGGACATTGCCGGAGGCCGCATCTGGGTACGCACCAGCGGTACCAACGGCGAGGGCATCGAGACCAAGAGCACCCTGACCATCAGCGGCGGCGAGGTAGCCAGCTATGCCTACGACGACGCCATCAACTCGAAGAGTCACATGAACATCACCGGCGGCTACGTCTTCGCACTGGGTCAGCACAACGACGGCATCGATGCCAACGGCAACTGCTACATCAAGGGCGGCTTCGTCTTCGCCAGCAGTTCCGGCTCTCCTGAGGTAGCCATCGATGCCAATACCGAGGGCGGCTACAAGCTCTATGTACAGGGAGGAACGCTGGTTGCCGTAGGCGGACTGGAGGACGGCACGCAGCTCAGCCAGGCATGCTATCAGAGCTCATGGAGTGCCAACACCTGGTATGCCCTGAAGTACGACAGCACCACCTTCGCCTTCAAAACTCCCTCCAGCGGCGGCAACGGCCTGATTATCTCAACCCCCTCCACGCCTACCCTGCAGTCAGGAGTCACCGTAACGGGCGGCACATCCTACTTCGGAGGCTTAGGCAACGTAGGAGCCACGGTCAGCGGAGGCAGCACCGTCACGCTCTCGTCCTATACGGGCGGAATGGGTGGAATGGGCGGTGGCGGAATGCCCGGCGGAGGCCCCGGAGGGTGGTGACTGACCACCTTCCACCTCAGGCCAGTGCCCCAGTTCCATCCATGGCTGGAGTTCTGGCACGAGGGCGCCGAAGACCGCTACTTCGACGACGACTTTCC
>CAMOWH010000082.1:0-9442 GCA_946628315.1 uncultured Prevotella sp. | reverse complement strand
GGTGAACAGGTGATAACCGATGTGCGCTTTGGCTAGTTTAACTAGTAAAAACTAGCAAAAAAACTACTCCACCCTCCCCCCGTCATACTAAAAGACAACAGCATCCATCCCGATGTCATGTTCGTCGCAGGGGACGTTGTCTGCCAGTTGCCAGGAGAAACACATTCCAATCTTGTAAACATCAGGGATGAGCGTGAGGAAGCGGTCGTAGTACCCCTTGCCGCGTCCCAGACGATGGCCCTCTCTGTCGAATGCCATTCCGGGTATGACCGCCACGTCTATCTGCTTATAGTTCGTGAAGCGCTGCCCCACCGGTTCCATGATGTGATATGCCCCCGGCTGCAGGTCGTTCAGTCCTGTGTAACAACGCAGTTCCATGTCCGTATCGCTGACCACGCGGGGCAGCAGAATGGTCTTGCCTTGGCTGAGCAGTTCATCCAGCAGTGGCTGGGTCTGCACCTCGTCGGGCAGTGCACTATATAATAATAAAGTACGTGCACGCGAGTAATGTGGGTCTTGCTTGAGACGGGCTGTTACAGCAACTGATTCGTCAGCGGAGTGTTGTTGCTTCCGCTGGCGAATCAGTTGTCTGAGTTCCTGTTTGGTCATTAGGCCACCTTCTTTTGTTGATCTTCCTTTTGGGGAGGTGCAGGGAACGCCTTGTTCTCACGGAATACCTTCAGCGTCTCCATGATGGCAGGATCGTCCTCGTTCAGGTAGTGCAGCCATGCGTCCTCGCTCATCATGTTGTAGATGATGCGGCTGTTGATATAGCGCTCCAGCATCTTGTGCGACTTCTGAATCATCAGGTTGCGACGCTTCAGCCCATGCTTGTCAGCATAGTCGGCAAAAGCCTCGACGGTGTTGATTTTCTTCAGATAGCGCTCCATCTCCTCCAATGTCTTGTAGTCCTTCAGCTTCTGGCGGTTGTTGTCTGTGTACTCGAAAGCATACTGGATGATGAGTCCGCTCATGGAAGCCTGCTTATAATAAGAGGTGACATTGGTGGTGTCTTCTGCTATGAATATGTCAGGGGTAATGCCGCCGCCACCATAGACGGGACGTCCCAGACTGGTCTTGTAGGCCGGTCCCTCATGCTTGATGCTGTCCTGCGAGAAGAACTCGCCGTGCTCATAGCGTGTGAGGAGGTCCTCCTCATAGTCCTTGTTGTCGCCTGCTGTATAAGGTTTCTGGATGCAACGTCCCGAGGGGGAGTAGTAGCGGGCAATGGTCAGACGAATCATGGAATGGTCGTTGAACTCGATGGGCTGCTGTACCAGACCCTTTCCGAACGAGCGGCGGCCGATGATGGTGCCGCGGTCGTTGTCCTGGATGGCACCAGCCAGAATCTCAGAGGCCGAGGCCGAGCCTTCGTCAATCAGGACGACCAGCGGTATCTGCTGGTAAGAGCCTCGTCCGTCGCTGCGATACTCCTGACGGGGTGACTTGCGCCCCTGGGTATAGACGATGAGCCGGTTCTTGGGCAGGAACTCGTTGGCTATCTGGACAGCCGACTGCAGGTAGCCGCCTGTATTGCCGCGCAGGTCGATGGTCAGGCTTCGGAAGTCCTCCTGTGCCAGACGTGACAGCGCTATCAGCAACTCGGGATAAGTGTTCTCTCCGAAATTCTTGATGCGGATGTATCCAGTCTGCCGGTCGAGCATGTAGGTGGCTGTTACGCTTCTGGTGGGAATGTCGCCACGGGTGACCACAAACTCACGAATCTTCTTTTCGCCAAAACGCATGATGCCCAACTTGACCTTTGTGTCCTTAGGACCTTTCAGCCGGTGCATAGCTTCCTCGTTGGTCAGCTTCTTGCCGGTGAAATTGTCACCGTCCACTTGGACTATCTTGTCACCGGCTATCAGTCCTGCCCGTTCTGCCGGTCCGTTGCTGATGACCTGTTGCACGTGCAGCGTATCCTTGCGGATGGTGAACTCGATGCCTACGCCGGAGAAAGAGCCGCGCAGGTCGTCGGTAGCCGTCTGGACGTCCTTGGCAGAGATGTAGACGCTATGAGGGTCCAGCTCAGACAGTATCTGTGGCATGGCCTTCTCCACGAGGTCGTTGACATCGACGGTGTCTACATACTGGTCATCGACGATGTGCAGCAGGTTGTTGAGCTTGTTGCTGCCAGAGTTGATGATGCTCAGCCGATTGCCGGAGAAGTGGTTGGCGTAGAATGTACCGATGAGGATGCCCACCACCACACAGATGGCCATCACAATAGGCATGAAGCGGTTATTTTTCTTGTTGTTCATATCTTAATCTCCTAAATATTCTACCTGAATGCCTGCGCGCTCCAGCAGCTCGATGCCGTCGGTAAGACGGTATTTCTCGCCGTAGACCACGCGTTTGATGCCTGCCTGAATGATGAGTTTGGCACACTCGATGCAGGGCGAGGCGGTGATATAGATGGTAGCGCCGTCGCTGTTGTTGGACGACCGTGCCAGCTTGGTGATGGCGTTAGCCTCGGCATGAAGCACGTAAGGCTTGGTGATGCCGTTGTCATCCTCGCACACATTTTCGAATCCGCTGGGCGTACCATTGTATCCGTCACTGATAATCATTCCCTCCTTTACCACCAGCGCACCTACCTGCCGACGCTGACAGTACGAGTTCTGTGCCCAGATGCGGGCCATCTGCAGATAGCGCAGGTCAAACTTATGTTGTTTGTCGCTGTTCATACTTCTTACCTCTCTTATTTCTTCTTTCGTCTGATTCCGTTTCTCTTGAGTAGTGCCTCTATTGTGGGTTCGCCGCCGCGGAAGCGCTTGTAGAGCGTCATCGGATGCTCCGTACCACCCTTTGACAGAATGTTGTCGCGGAACGACTGAGCCGTCTTCTGGTCAAAGATGCCGTGGCGCTTGAAAACGCTGAAGGCATCGGCATCCAACACCTCTGCCCACTTATAGCTGTAGTATCCTGCCGCATAGCCGCCGGCCATGATGTGCGAGAACTGTACGGTCATGCACGTGTCAGGTAGCTGCTCACCCAGGATGGCCTTCTTCCATGCCTGCTTTTCGAAGGGGATGATGTCTGCGTCAAAAGCCTCCCGCTGGGTGTAATAAGCCATGTCGAGCAGCCCGAACGACACTTGTCGCAGACAGGCTGTGGCAGCCATGAAGTTGCGGCTTTTGGTGATGCGCCTGATGAGTTCGTCGGGCAACGGTTCTCCCGTCTGATAGTGGAAGGCGAAGGTGCGCAGGAAGTCTTTCTCGACGGCAAAGTTCTCCATGAACTGCGAGGGCAGTTCGACGAAGTCCCACCAGACATTGGTTCCGGAGAGGCTCTCGAAGCGCGTATTGGCAAACATACCGTGCAGCGAGTGCCCGAACTCGTGCAGGAACGTCTCCACCTCGCTCAGCGTCAGCAGCGCGGGCTTGTCTTCAGTCGGCTTGGTGAGGTTCATCACCACGCTGACGTGCGGACGGACGTTCTCGCCCTTGCGGTCAATGTACTGTCCCTGATATTCCGTCATCCAGGCACCGCCCTGCTTGCCCTTGCGGGGGTGGAAGTCGGCATAGAAGACAGCCAGGAAGCTGCCGTCCTTGTCGAACACTTCGTAAGCCTTGACATCCGGGTGGTAGACGGGAATGTCTTTGTTCTCCTTAAAGGTGATGCCGTACAGCCGGTTTGCCAGTCCGAAGACACCCTTGATGACGTTGCTCAGCTCGAAGTAGGGGCGCAGCATCTCGGCATCCAGATTGTACTTCTTCATCTGCAGCTTGTGGCTGTAGAAACTGCTGTCCCAAGGATACATCTTATTGCGTCCTTTGTCCTTTGCCCCTTTTCCTTTACCCTTTGCGTCCTCGCGTTCGAAGAGCTTCTTCAGTTCCTCGCGCTCCTTCAGGGCGGTAGGCTTATAGGCATCGATGAGATTGTCCAACAGCCGGTAGACATTGCGGGCGTTGGAGGCCATGCGGCGCTTCAGCACGTAGTCGGCATAGGTCTTATATCCCAGCAGCTGGGCTATCTCGCGGCGCAGGTTGATGAGCCGTTTGCAGATGGCCAGGTTGTTCTCGCTATTGTCGTGGGTACATACCGTATTGCGGGCCATATACATCTGACGGCGCAGCTCCCGCTGGGTGGAGTAGGTCATGAAGGGAGAGTAGCTGGGCATGTCGAGTGTGAACACCCAGCCCTGCTTGTCCTGCTCCTTGGCTGTCAGGGCTGCTGCCTCGCGGGCTGTCTCGGGCAGACCGTCCAGAAGGGCTTCGTCAGTGATGTCCAGCGTGAAAGCCTTCTGCTCCTTCAGCAGGTTCTGCGAGAACTGCAGACCGAGCATCGAGGCTTCCTCTGTCAGCTGGCGCAGACGCTCCTTGCCTGCCTCGTCAAGCAGGGCTCCCGAGCGCACAAAACCCTCATAGCAGTTGTCGAGCAGCCTCTTTTCCTCAGGTGTCAGCTTGCGATGGTGCAGGTGTACCTGACGGATGCGCTCGAACAGGCGCGGGTTCAACCGTACGTCGTTGGCGTGTTGTGTCAGTATGGGCTGCATCTTCTGCGCCAGTGCGTCCATCTCGTCATTGGTCTCTGCCGACAGCAGGTTGAAGAATACTGTGCTGACCCGTGACAGCAGGTCGTAGTAGCCCTCGTCCTCTTCGGTATTGATGATGGTGTTGTCGAAGGTCGGCTTTTCGGGATTGTTGATGGTTTTCTCTATCTGTTCGTTGTCACGTCGGATGCCCTCCATGAAGGCCTCTTCGTAGTCCTCCAGACGGATGCGGTCAAACGGCACCGTGTCGTGTGGGGTGCCATACGGTTCAAAAAAGGGATTGATATGTTCGCTCATACTAACGTTATTCTCTATTTAGCGTGCAAAGATAGTCAAAAAAGTCGATACAAAAGCACGATTAAACAGAATTAACTTCTCATTCACATCAGCAGCCGTTCCAGCGATGGTATTTCTATGCGCCCGCGATGAAGTGTCAGCAGCCCGTCGGCTTGCATTTCGTTCAGGGCGATGCTGATGTCCAGACGGCTGTCGTTCAGTTCGTCGGCCAGCTGTCTCATGAGCATATGGAAAGTCTTGGGTCCTGCCGGATAAAGACAACGTGAGAAGAAGAAGCGCGTGATGCGCTCCCGCAGGTCCTTGGGTGTCTGCCGCCACTGGTTGTGGTGCAGGCGCTGGCTTTCCGTCGCCAGCAGGTTCAGCATGTTCAGCCGGAACACCAGCTGCGTTTCCAGCAGCAACATGACCTCCTGCTTGTCCAGGGTGATGAAGTTGCACGCTGACAGCGCCTTGAACGTGGAAGTATAGTGCTGGTTGTAGCCAAACAGGTGTAGCGGTTGAATGATGTAGGGGGCGCTGATTTCCTCGCAGACGCGGCAGGTGTGGCTGTCGTTCCGGCTCTCAATACCCACCGTGCCGCTGGCCAGGAATATCAGGTGTGTGCAGGGGTCTCCCTCGCTGACCAGTCGCTTGCCCGTTGCCAGTTTTGAGAAGTCGAACTTGGTGTGTCCTGCCACCTGCATCAGGTCGGCAGAACTCATACCCTGAAACAAGGTGAACTGTAGCAGCCTGTCGTAAATCTCCATGATTTCCTACTCCTGAATCTTGTCCTTCAGCGAGGGAGAGAACCATACGCGGTTGTGGCCTTTGTCGTCGTAGATGAGGTAGGCCATCAGTTCCGGATGCTTTTTCAGCACCTCCTTGGCACCCTTCAGGCCCATCACCATGAAGGCGGTGGCATAGGCATCGGCCAGGGCACAATGGTCGCTTAGCACGGTTGCCGACAGGATGCTGTGCTGTACGGGGCGTCCCGTCTTCGGGTCAATGGTGTGGGCATACTTCCGTCCGCCCTTATAGTAGTAGTTCCGATAGTTGCCGCTGGTGGCCATGCACTTGTCCGTGACGTTGAGCACCGTCTGCAGCTCGGTCTGTTCAGCCATGGGGTCGTCGGTAGGCTTGGTGACGCCGATCTTCCAGGGCAGCCGTTTTTCGCTGATGCCCTTGGTGGCCACCTCGCCGCCAATCTCTACCATGTAGTTCTCTATCCCCTTTTCGCTCAGCAACCCGGCTATGATGTCTACCCCGTAGCCCTTGGCAATGGCCGAGCAGTCCAGCATCATGCGCGGGTCATTCTTTTGTATCTTTTGCCCGTCAAAGCTGATTTTCCGGTAGCCTATGAACTGCTTGAGCGAGTCTATATCCTGCTGGTCGGGCATCTCGCCGTTCTGGAATCCGAAGCCCCAGGCATTGACCAGCGGAGCGACGGTGATGTCGAAGGCTCCCTGTGTGTCGTCGCTCACCTGCTGGGCGGTCTGGAACACGTGGATGAACATATCGTTCAGCGCTGTGGGTTCGTTGCGGTTGATGCGCGAGATGATGCTCTGCTTGTTGAACATCGACAGGGCGGAGTCTACCTCCATCATCCGGGCCTCAATCTGTGGTCTCAGATCCTTGTCGTACTGATAGCTGATAGAGTAGGTGGTGCCGAAGATGGTACCTTTGCAGTACTGATAGGGTGTGGCCTGCTGTTGGCGGATAATCAAGATGGTACCTACAACGAGTATCGTCAGGAAGGGTATTTGCCAGAGCAGGCGCCGCTTGGGTTGTTTATTCATAAGTCTGTATTTTAGTTAGTGGTTTCATATATCTATGATGACGTTGAAACATGCTGTCAGGTTGTCCTGGCCGTTGGTGCCGAATCCCGGGACGTACCACGTGTTGCCGAGTTCGCCGTCGTTATGGAACAGCCTGCGCTTGTAGCGTACGTCCCAGCCCAGATGGAGGGGACCGATAATCTTGGCATCTATGCCGAAGACCAGCTCCAGCCAGTGCATGTTACACGCCATGCCTTGGACGCCGAATCCTGCATCTGATAGCCATACGGGGTCTGGCAGGTTGGCACGGATGATGTCCACCTTATAGCTGGTGAAGGCATAGCGGAAACCGGCAAAGATGCGGTTGGCCTGATGCTTGCGCTTGATGACGTTCCAGTCCATGCCGATGCGGAAGTAGGGGGCTGTCGTCTTGTATGTGATGTGCGTCACCACGTCGTTGTCGTGGTTGGCCATGCCGATACCCATCTCAAAGACCGGGAACCACTGGTCGTGCAGGTTGACGCGCAGCGCACCTCCTATGTCACCGTGGTCGCTGAACATACGTGTGGCGGGTCCCACCAGGTCGAACGACAGCGAGAAACCGCGGAAGAGGGGTATTGAGTCGTTCTCCATGCGGAACATCTTCAGCTGGGCTTGTGCGGGTAGCACCAGGACGAGTAACAGCAGACTAACGGTCAGTCTTGTTAAAGTAGATATAGAAGTGTACTTGTTTGTCGTCATAGTTTACGTCGGCATTGTGAATAACGATGGAGTCAATGACATTGTGTGTCGTGCTGACGGCTGTTATCTTGTGGAAGTAAGACGCCGAGCAGTCCACGGACTCAAAGTGGGGGTAGTTCTCTTTCTTGATGCGGATGGTGTCCACATAGCGTGTCTTGGTAGTGTCGCCCAGTACCAGGAAGAGGATGTCCTCCGGCTGGGTATAGCTGATGGGCAGCTGGAAGCCGGTCACGACGCCGTACTCGCTGTTCAGCACCAGGGTGTCTGCTACTACGGTCCGCTGGGCGATGACCCAGATGGTGTCCGTGTTGAGGGTGTCCGCGGTGCCGTCGGCTTTCTTCAGCGTGTAGTTGGTGGCCACCTTGTTGTTGACGGGACAGTCTATGCTCGTACAGGCAGCCATTGCTGCTATTGCCAGGATGACTACAATTACTTTCCGCATCTGATGTTCTCTTCTATCTGATATTCGTTACGTCCGGCGCTGTTGCGGCTGATGAGGTCGCCCAGAAATCCGGCCAGGAACAGCTGCGTGCCTATCATCATCATGGTCAGCGCTATATAGAAATAAGGTGAGTCGGTGACCAGTCGCATGGGTACGCCCTGATAGAGTGCCCAGGCTTTCTCCACGCCCAGGAAGAAGGCTGCGAAGAAACCGACGATGAACACGATAGTGCCCAGGAATCCGAAGACGTGCATGGGCTTCTTGCCGAACGTGCCCAGAAACCACAGCGTCATCAGGTCCAGATAGCCGTTCACGAAGCGGTTCCAGCCCATGAACTTCGACTTGCCGTACTGGCGCTTCTGGTGGTGCACCACCTTCTCGCCAATCTTGTCGAAACCGGCATTCTTGGCCAGATAGGGGATGAAACGGTGCATCTCGCCGAACACCTCGATGTTCTTCACCACGTCACGGCGATAGGCCTTCAGCCCGCAGTTGAAGTCGTGCAGGTTCTTGATGCCGCTGACCTTGCGGGCCGTCGCATTGAACAGCTTGGTAGGGATGGTCTTCGACAGCGGGTCGTGGCGCTTCTGCTTGTAGCCGCTCACCAGGTCGTAGCCCTGCTCCTTAATCATGCGGTACAGTTCGGGAATCTCGTCGGGCGAGTCCTGCAGGTCGGCATCCATGGTGATGACCACGTCGCCCTGAGCCTCCTTGAAACCGCAGTAGAGTGCGGGACTCTTGCCGTAGTTGCGACGGAACTTGATGCCCTTGACGTGCTCAGAACGGGCTGCCAGCTCAGTGATAACGTCCCACGAGTGGTCGGTGGAGCCGTCGTTGACAAAGATGACTTCAAACGAGAACTGGTTCTGTGTCATTACGCGCTCTATCCAAGCGTACAGCTCGGGAAGCGACTCGTCCTCGTTATATAAAGGTATTACTACTGATATATCCATTTCTTTAGTTGAGAGAGTTGAGTGTTGAGAGTTTAGGGCGTTGGCGACTGGTCGCTGGTGGCCGCCTGTCGCTGAGAGAGTGCCGCAATGGGCAGTCCCAGCACGAATCCTGCCGTGATGTTGACGGTCAGCATATTCAGCGCATAGTCTATGGGCCGCATCAGGGCCAGCTCGTGCAGTCCGTCCTTCACCTGCTGTTCGGCCATGCCGTACATCTTCAGCACCTGGCGGCCTTCTTCCGAGTTGATGATGTTGGTGAAGTGGCCCAGCAGATAGCCCTTGTCGATAAATGCAAAATAGACATAGAGTGCCAGGGCCAGCAACAGTCCGGCATAGAAGAATGTCAGGACGGTGTAGGCGTAGCCTCTGCCGAACGAGATGACTCCCTCGCGGGCTCCGTCGCGGAAGTGGCGCAGCCGGTTGGCGGCATAGAAGGGCGATATGACGATGAGCACCAGAGCAACCATGCCCAGCAGCGGATTCGTCAACCCTTGGACGTAGCAGACCAGTGCCCCAATCCACAACAGCGACAGCAGTGCGCCGTCCTGTCGGGCAAAAGCCTTCAGTTGTACATATTCTTGTGGTGTCATATTCAGGGTGCAAAATTACTAATAATCAGTCAAAATACAAAATTTTTAGCCAAACATTTGCAGTTTCTCGAAAAAATGTGTACCTTTGCAGCCGCTTTCGGGCAAAACACGGGCGAGTCCTGTACGGCCAGCTCCCTCGGAATCCCCCAGGATGGGAACATAGCAAGGGT
>CAMOWH010000081.1:0-9645 GCA_946628315.1 uncultured Prevotella sp. | reverse complement strand
ATAACATCAAGCGAATCGTACTCACTGGCGGCCCCTGTGCAGGTAAGACTACGGCACTGGTGCGCATAGTGGAACACTTTTCAAATCTGGGGTTTAAGGTGTTTACTGTGCCCGAAGTTCCCACCATGTACAGCCAGGGTGGCTGGAGTTATCTGACGCCCAATCGCAGGCTCTACTACGAGGGCGAGCTGGCCATCCTGGAGACGCAGTTGGCTTTGGAGGACTCGTTCACGCGACTGGCAGAAACCTGTACGAAGCCGGCCTTCGTCGTGTGCGACCGTGGTACCATGGACATCTCGGCCTATATCGCCCCAGAGATGTGGGACGACATTACCGGCAAGTGTGGTACCAGCACCAACCAGTTGCGCGAGCGCTATGATGCCGTGCTCCACTTGGTCAGCGCTGCCGATGGTGCTGAACAGTACTATACGTTGGCTACCAATGCCAACCGCTATGAGCAGGCTAACGAGGAGGGGCTGCAACTGGCCCGTGACCTGGACAAGAAGGTCAATCGTGCGTGGAAGGGGCATCCCCATCTGCGCGTCATCAACAACCACAATGACTTCGACACCAAGCTTCGCCAGGTCATCCTGGAAATCTCCAACGTCCTCGGACTGCCACAACCCGTCACGGAGGAACGCGTGTATATCGTAGAACTGACAGGCGAACTGCCCGAGTGTATAGAGAGCGAGATTACACAGACCTATCTGGTGGGCGAGCCCGACTGTGAGATTCGCCTGCGCCGTCGCGACTGGGGTGGCGAGGTGGTTAATGTCCATAAGACCAAGAAACGGGTGTCGCCCGGCGAAGTGCTGGAAACGGAGCGCCAGGTGTCCAATGCGCTGTACGAGAGCTTGCTCCAGCAGGCAGACCCTTATCGCTCGACCATTCGCAAGACGCGTCGCTCGTTCATCTGGAAGGGACAGTACTTTGAAATCGACTTCTTCCACGCTCCCGTCGACCATCTCATGATACTTCAGACCAAGGGTGTGGCAGAGCGGGAGAACGTCAACTTCCCGCCCTTTATCAAGGTCGTCCAGGACATCACGGGAAACAAGCAGTACTATAATTATAATATTGCCCTCCATAAGTAAGCCATATTGGCCGTTTCGCTGAATAAGTCTAACCGTTCGCTGAAAATTTTCGGTGGGCGGTTAAACTTTTCGTACCTTTGCATCGTCAAAAGAACGACACAAGTCAAGAAACATAAATACTAATTATTTAAAATGCAACAAGGTATGAAAAAGATTGTTTTAAGCATGGTAGCCCTCCTGTCAATGACAGTCGCAGTGGCACAGGACGTGAAGAGTGACAAGAAAGCCCCCAAGGAGCCTACAGCCGAAGAGATGGCCGACCGTATGGCCAAGGACCTGAACCTCAGCGCCGAGCAGAAGACCAAGGTGCTGGCACTGAACAAGGAGTATCAGGATGTACTCAAGGCACCACGTGGACCTCGTGGTCCCCGTCCTGAAGGCAAGCAGGGCAAGCGCCCTCAGACTGACGGAAAGACAGAGGCTACCGAGCAGCAGGGTGGCAAGCAGAAGGGACAGCGCCCAGAGGTGACCGAGGAACAGAAGGCAAAGATGAAGGCTCATCACGCCAAGCGCAGCGAGTATGACAAGAAGCTGAAGCAGATTCTGACTGACGACCAGTACAAGGCCTGGAAGAAACGCCACGGACGTCATGGTGGTCCTCGCGGCGGACAGCGCCCTCAGAAACCTGCCAACGACTAAACGGCGGTGGGGCAGTCAGGCGACAAGATGGTCGCTGAACCCTTAGCACTGAAAAAGGATGGACTCCTCGTGGAATCCATCCTTTTTCCTTTTCTGTGAGTAGGGACGATCGGGCTCGAACCGATGACCTCTGCAATGTGACTGCAGCGCTCTAAACCAACTGGGCTACGCCCCTGTCTTACTCAAATCGGCTGCAAAATTACACATTATTTTCCAAATAACCTAATGTTTTGCCAATTTTTTCATGGATATTTGGAGGTTTCTCTGTTTTTGATTATCTTTGTCGCCATGAAGCAGAAGATGATTGTTGCCATCGACTCGTTCAAGGGATGCCTGACCTCGCAGGAGGCCAACGAGGCAACGGCAGCGGCCCTCAAGGGTGCTGCAGAAAGTGGTCAGAAGGGTGTGCCTTCCGATATTGAGGTGATACAGATTCCTGTCAGCGACGGAGGAGAGGGCTGGGTAGAGGCCTTCCGCACTGCCGTGGGTGGCGAGACGGTAGAACTGATGGTACGCGACCCGTTGTGGAGACCCGTCATGGCGCAGTATCTGGTCAATGGCGATACGGCTGTGATAGAGATGGCTGAGGCCAGCGGACTGACGTTGCTGAAACCGGAAGAGCGTAACCCGATGGTGGCTACGAGCTATGGGACGGGACAACTCATCGCGGATGCTGTGCGCAGAGGGTGTCGTCACGTCATCGTAGGACTTGGCGGCAGTGCTACCAGCGACTGCGGCATCGGTATGCTCCGTGCCCTCATTGACAGCTTTGCCAACCATGGCAACTGGGACGACATCAGCGCACTCGACCGGGTTCGCTTGACCATAGCCACCGATGTCTCGAATCCACTCTGTGGCCCTCAGGGGGCTGCTCATGTCTTCGCTCCGCAAAAGGGTGCCACACCTGACATGGTGGCCCGTCTTGATGCCCGTGCCAGACGGTTTGCAGCGGTCTCTGCCCGTCATTTCGGTCATGACCGTCAGGATGTCCCTGGGGCAGGGGCTGCAGGTGGTCTGGGCTATGCTTTCCTGCAGTATATGAATGCCACTTGTCGGCCGGGTATCGACATCCTGCTGGATGCTGTACGCTTCGACGACTTGCTGAGCGATGCCTCGCTGGTCATTACGGGTGAAGGTGCTGCCGACAGTCAGACGCTGATGGGTAAGCTGCCGTATGGCATCCTCCAGCGTGCCAAACGTCATGATGTTCCTGTCTGCCTGATGGCTGGTCGCATATCCGACAGCCGGCAATTGCTTCAGGCAGGCTTCTCGCAGGTGGTCTGCATCAATCCTGCCGACCTCCCTCTTTCTGAGGCTATGAAACCTGAGACAGCCAAGGCAAACATCACTGCGACTGTAGCCAAAATGTTTTTTTATCAATAAAATAGGCTTTTGCCTTTGCCGTTTGCGCACAAATCCGTATCTTTGTGGCATGAAAACAGCAATCATAGGTGGTGGTGCTGCTGGTTTCTTTCTGGCGGTGAGCCTGAAGGAACGGATGCCCGAGATGGAGGTAGACATCTTCGAGCGCAGCCAGCATGTGCTGGCTAAGGTGGAGGTGAGCGGCGGCGGACGCTGCAACTGTACCAATTCGTTCCGTCTGGTGCGCGACCTCTCGGCCGTCTATCCGCGTGGTCACCGGCTGATGAAACGGCTCTTCCATGTTTTTGACTATCGTGACGCCTACCAGTGGTTCGAACGTCATGGGGTGCCCTTGGTGGTGCAGGACGACGAGTGCGTGTTCCCTGAGGCACAGGACGCTCATGCCGTCATCAACTGCTTCCTGTCGTTGGCACGCCAGTATCATGTTCACATCCATACGGGCAGGAAGATACAGTCGGCTGACGATGTCAAGGAGTACGATTTCGTAGCTGTCACCACGGGGGGCTCGCCTAAAGGAGAGGGGCTGCGCTGGCTGGCGGACATGGGGCACGAGATAGAGCCCCCGGTGCCTTCGCTCTTCACCCTGCGCATTGACGATGCTCGCCTGACAGCGTTGCAGGGACTGGTGGCAGACCCTGCTGTGGCGCTCATCCCGGGGACCAAACTGCGTGGCGACGGCCCGTTACTCATCACCCACTGGGGCGTGAGCGGCCCGGCTGTCCTGCGACTCTCCAGCTATGCTGCCCGTCATCTGGCAGAAGCTGGCTATCAAGTTCCTTTGGCTGTTCACTGGACGGGACTTTCCGAGTCTGGCGTGCAGGAACTGCTCTACGAGACGGCTGCGCGACAGCCCCAGAAACAACTGTCCACCTTCTGTCCCTTCGGCCTGCCTCTGCGCTTGTGGGCGTTCCTGTTGGACAAAGCCCTGGGCGGACGGGCTCAGGTGCGCTGGACGGAACTGAACAAAAAGGACGTCAACCGGTTGGTCAACGTCCTGACGAATGATACTTATCAGGTGGCAGGTCGTGCCGCCTTTAAGGATGAGTTTGTCACCTGCGGAGGTGTCTCGCTGAAGGCCGTCAATCCCTCCACGTTGGAGAGCCGTCATGTGCCCCGGTGGTATTTTGCCGGCGAGGTGCTTGACATTGACGGCATTACGGGCGGCTTCAACTTTCAGGCAGCCTGGACCACTGCCACCGTCGTTGCCGACAGCATCGTGGTCAAGGCCCGTTCCCTTTCCTGTTAAGCTTTCTTGGACTCTTTGTGGCGCGTCAGCGAGTCTTGCTTCAGCGACTCTACATAGTCGCTGATTTTCTTCAGTTCGCGGGGGATGCGTATGTTCTGCGGACAATGGGGCTCACACTGGCCGCACTGTATGCAGTGGTCGGCCTGTCGCATCTTAGGTACGGCGCGGTCCAGCCCGATGAGATAGTTGCGGCGCAGGCGGCGGTAGTTCGCGTCGCCTCGGTCTGTTGGCAGCATACCGTCGTTCTTGCACTTGTTGTAGTGTACGAAGATGGCGGGTATGTCAATGCCGTAGGGGCAGGGCATACAATACTTGCAGTCGTTGCACGGAATGTTCTCCAGTCCTACGATGCGATCGGCCACATTCTTGTCCAGATAGCGCATCTCCTTCTCGGTCAGGGGCTTCAGCGGACAGTACGTCAGCAGGTTGTCCTTCAGGTGCTCCATGTAGGTCATGCCCGAGAGCACCGTCAGCACGCCTTCCGGGGTTCCGGCATAGCGGAAGGCCCATGAGGCTACGCTGTGTTCCGGGTCGCGCTGCTTCAGTTCTGTGGCCAGATACTGTGGCAGATTGGCCAGGCGGCCTCCCAGCAGCGGTTCCATGATGACGGCGGGAATGCCGCGCTTCTGCAGTTCGGCATACAGGTACGAGGCGTCGGTGTTGCGGCTGTTGATTTCGTCAGCATAGTCCCAGTCCAGGTAGTTCAGCTCTATCTGCACAAAGTCCCAGTGGTACTTGTCGTGCCACGACAGCAGGGTGTCAAACACCGTGATGTCGCCATGATACGAGAATCCCAGGTTGCGGATGCGGCCAGCCTTGCGCTCCTCCACCAGATAGTCCAGCATACCGTTGTCGACATAGCGGGTCTGGAAGGCCGACATGCCGCCTCCGCCGATGGAGTGTAGCAGGTAGTAGTCGATATAGTCCACCTGCAACTGCTTCATCGAGTTCTTGTACATCTCGATGCTGGCCTCCCGGCTCTGGGTGGCTGGGTTGAAGTTCGACAGTTTGGTGGCCACGTAGTACTCAGAACGCTTGTGGCGGCTCAGGGCGATACCCGTGCATGCCTCCGACTTGCCCTGGCAGTAGACGGGGCTCGTGTCGAAGTAGTTGACGCCGTGCTCGATGGCATAGTCCACCTGTTGGTTAATCATTTCCTGATCGTAGTCGTCCTGGTTCTCGGTCTTCGAGGGCAGGCGCATCATGCCGTAGCCCAGCAGCGACACCTTGTCCTTGGTCGTGGGGTTGATACGGTAGGTCATCTTGCCCACAGGGGGCTCCACCTGCTGCTTGTATTCCTCGACAGCCTGAGTCTCTGTCTTCGACTTGCATCCTGTCAGTACGGCGGCTGTTGTCATGGCACCGCCTCCGAATATCTTCAAAAACTTTCTTCTATCCATAGTTATACCTCCTTATGAACTTCATGCCCTTCTACATATATAGCCGAGAAGGGACGGGCGGGACACAGGTTCTCGCAGGCGCCACAGCCGATGCAGATGGCTTCGTTGACTACGGGTATCTCGGCTGACTCTTCGTCGTCAGGGTCAGAGAGCACCATCTCGATGGCACCTGTGGGACAGTGGCGGGCACAGTTGCCACACGACACACCGTCCGTCAGCGGAATACAGTTCTTCTTGATCCACACCGCATGGCCAATCTGCGTAGATGCCTTGACCTCGTGCGCAATGGGCTTGATGGCTCCTGCCGGGCAGACCTGTGAACAGCGGTTGCACTCCGGACGGCAGTAGCCACGCTCGTAGGACATCACTGGCTGCATCAGGTGCCACAGGTCGTCTGAGGGACGCAGCACCTGGTTAGGACACTCCGAGATGCACAGCTGGCAGCCTGTGCAGTGCTGGGCCATGTTCTTGGCCGACAGCGAGCCCGGCGGAGTGAGGGGTGTCTGGCGCTCAGGAGCCACCTTGTCCGCTATCTCGGCCAGTCCGCCGTCCATCATCTTGTCCTTCTGCTGGGCCATGGCTGCCGATGCCAGCAGGGCCGAAGACAGCAGGAATGCACGACGTGAGGCATCGTTAGGCTCACTAGTTGTACTAGTCTTACTAGTCATATTAGCTTTGTTAGCATAGCTCAGTGCTCCGAACTTACAGCTCTCTATGCAGTCGCCGCACACCACGCAACGGGTGTAGTCCACGGTATGGTTCTTGAAGTCTATGCACGATGCCTTGCAGTTCTTGGTACACAGCGAGCAGTTCTTGCACTTGTCCTCGTCGAAGTATATCTTCAGCCACGAGAACTTGGCAAAGATGCTGAGCACCGTCCCCACGGGGCAGATGGTGTTGCAGTAGGTGCGTCCGTTACGCCAGGCCAGCACGGCCAGTATCACCAGCATCACGGCGGCAATGCCCAGCGAGATGCCGGAGCGCAGCCATACGTCAGAGTGGTAGAAAGCGTAGCTGTCGTAGTGTTCGGCAATGGCTGCCAGCACATTGTTTCCTGCCTGCCAGACGGGTTGCAGCAGGTTGGTGGCTATGCGCCCGAAGATAGAGTAGGGGGCCAGCAACTGCACGAGGGTGCCTGAGCCAAGCACCAGCAGGATAAGGAATCCCGTGAACACAGCGGCTCGGAGCAAAGACAGTGCTTTCGAGTAGGTGTAGCGGTTCTTCTTGGCCCGCTTGCCCATCCAGCCAAACAGGTCCTGCATGATGCCTAACGGACAGATGACAGAGCAGTAGATGCGTCCGAAGACGAGTGTCAGTACCACGAGGGCCGCAATGACTACCACGTTGACTGCCAGCACAGCTTCCAGCAGTTGCACCTTGGCCATCCATGCCAGCCAGTTGTGCGCTGTGCCCGTGAAGTCCAGGAACAGCCACAGGATGCCCACGAACATGATGGACGCCAATGCAATTCTAATTTTTCTAAGTGTCATAAAGTCATTTATTTTGTTTAGTTATTCTTACAATCCAGATGCTCACCTCGTAGAGCAGATAGATGGGCAGTGCCACGACAAACAGCGTGAAGACGTCGGTGGTCGGGGTGATGATAGCTGCCACTATCAGTATCGCCACGATGGCGTGTCGGCGATAGTCGCTCATCCACTGGTCGGTCAGCAGTCCCATGCGTCCCATGAGTCCGCACACCACGGGCAGCTCAAAGACCACGCCCATTACCAGACTCATGCCCAACAGCGTGTCTACATACGACTGCAGGGTCAGCATGTTGGCTACATCGGGCGACACCTGATAGGTGCCCAGGAAACGCACCGTCAGGGGGAATACCACGAAGTAGTTGACCAGGGTGCCCACGAGGAACATCACGTAGGCGGCACCGACTATCCAGCCGGCATAGCACCGTTCGTTCTGGTAGAGCCCGGGACTGACAAAGCGGAACAGCTCGTAGAGCACGCAGGGCGATGCTACCAACAGTCCGGCATAGAGTGCCGTGCGCATGTGTATCATGAACTGCTCCGTCAGCCCGGTATTCATCAGGTGCAGGTGGAAGGGCTCTACACCCAGCAACCGGTAGGTCACGAAGTCGCTGCTCCGTGGTGCCAGTACCACGCTGAACAACTGTTCCTTCAGTACGAAGGCTGCTACGGCGAACACCGCCACGGCCACGGCCATGCGGATGAGCGACGAGCGCAGCACGTCCAGATGGTCCCAGAAAGTCAGCTCCTTACTGCTCTTCACGTTGCTCCTCTTCCTTCATGCCGTCCTTGAAACTCTTCACGCCCTTGCCCAGTCCTTTCATGAGCTCGGGAATCTTCTTGCCGCCAAACAGCAACAGCACAATGAGGGCGATGACAATGATTTCCTGCATTCCTAATCCGAACATCTTGCAATCTATTTTAGTTATTATTGCGCAAAGATACGAATAATTTCCTAATTCTTAATTCTTATTCTTATTTTCTTTGTATCTTTGCACCCAAAATAAACAACATTTAACTATGACACAGGAATTAGATTTAGTACTTCGCATCCTTTGTGCTGCTCTTTTGGGCGGCTTGATAGGCTTGGAGCGTGAGTACCGTTCCAAGGAGGCGGGCTTCCGTACCCACTTCCTGGTGGCTATGGGCTCGGCCCTGTTTATGATAGTCTCGGCCTACGGCTTCAGCGACTCCTTGAACAACGAGCTGCAGCGCTGGGATGTGTCGCGTGTGGCTGCCCAGGTGGTGAGTGGCATCGGTTTCATCGGCGCCGGAACCATCATCTTCCGCAAACAGGAAAATGTGGTCAGCGGACTGACTACGGCAGCCGGTGTGTGGGTCGTGGCAGCCATCGGTCTGGCGTGTGGCGGTGGCATGTACGTCGTGGCTACAGCCAGCACCATCCTGGTATTGGCTGGACTGGAAGCCTTCAACTACTTCCTGCACAAGTTCGACAAGTTCCGCAAGGAGTAGCGTCAACTATCAACTGTCAACTGTCTTGTAGTTCAGTGCTGCTCCGATGGCCGTACAGAATTCCGCGTACTTAGGTATGTGGAAGTGTACGCCGTACAGCTTCTCCAGCATGGGGTAGATTTCCTTGCACTGGGGCAGCAGCGTCAGGTTGCCTATCAGCACAAAGTCCTTGATGCCCGAGTTCAGCGCCGACAGGATGGCTGCCGAACCGATGGTCTGCAGCACCATGACGATGATGCCCAGGGCAATGTCTTCCTTCGGAGCGTCATACTGGGCCTTCGAGAACAGCGACGCCGTGGCATTCATGGGCAGGCCGGGCAGGGGATGGGTCGAGATGTCGCCGATGAGCAGGTTGATGTGGCTGATGTCACCCTGCATGGCCAGACTCTGTATCTGCTTGTGGTCGCGGGTGTTCAGCATCACGCGGGCCAGTCCTTGCAGGGTGCCGCCGCCAATGCCGATGCCGCCGATGTGGTGAATGTCGTCACCGTCACACTGCACAAAGCTGGTACCCGTACCCATCGACACCACAATAGCCTTCGACAGTCCCGACTCGAAACGGGCGCCCAGGCCGTCGGCAATAAACTCGTCTACCTTCTGTGTCGGAATGCCGTACACGGGCTCGTCAATGTAGGCGGCTCCCACGCCTGTCAGCATCACCTGCTCTACGTCTGACAGTTGTATCTTGTTGTCGTGCAGGTACTTGCCGAATGCTCCGTAGAGTGATGTCACCTGGTCGGCAGCAGTGATTCGGATGGGTGATACCACGCGTCCCTCGCGCAGCCCCACAATCTTCGTGGTGGAAATGCCCACGTCTATTCCAATGATGATTCCCATAGCTATTGTTCGTAAGACGCTGCAAAAATACGCAAAATAGTTGACTCTGCCAAGAAAATGGAACAAAAAGAATCATATCCAATCTT
>CAMOWH010000080.1:0-9693 GCA_946628315.1 uncultured Prevotella sp. | reverse complement strand
CCAGAGCCTCCTGACGGTCAATGTCACCGGCAATGATGGCCTTGATGAGGTATTCACCGTAGATATCCATAGGCAGCACCTTGTCGTATTCGCCACTCATAATCATATGGCGCTCGCCACCTTTGATACGGGCATCAAGCGCATAGGCCTTCTTCTTGCTACAGAACCAGGGATTCTGCAACCAAGAGAAATAGCTGCGGTTGACGGAGAACTGCTTGAAACGGGGAAGAATCCAACCAAAGAGCTCGTTGGCATCGTCGCCTTCAGGGATAACGGTAATCTCACTGGTATGAGCACCGAGGTATCCTTCCTTCGTCGTTGGACGTCCCGTCAGCACGTTACCGTTGATGATGCGCACATGATGACTGGCATCATAGCTGTTAGACAGCAGCGTCGACAGTTCCTCGCCGACCAGCATATCGGCATAGGCCGGAGAGTTAATCTCGCTGCCGCAAAGGGCAACACGTCTGCGCAAATCCACCTTGCCGGTATTGAACAGACGGCCAATGAACAGTACTACCGTCGGGTCGCCAATGGTCCAAACCACCTCACCCTTGTTGACAGGGGCAATATGATTGACCTGAACACCCACATTACCGGCAGGACAGGGACCGTCAAAGATGGTCAGCTCTGCAAAGTTGTCAATGCCCAGACGGCGAATCTCCGTCTGGAAGTCGGGCTGAATACCTAAGCCGACATACGTCTTGGCAATCTTGGACAGGGCCTGTATGCCGGTGACGAAGTCCAGCTCCTGCCCTTTCGCCTCGAAATCGAAGCTGCCAGCCAGGGGCTTGTCGCGCAGGGCAGATACAAAAATAGCCTTGGGCTGCTGAGAGGGATTGGTAGAGACAGCATAGGGCAACTGGTTGATGTAGCCGAAGATTCCGGCCTCCAGCAGTGCGTCAATGACTGCCTGACCATCCAGCTTTACAACGTCCTTCTTGCCGAAATCCACTTGCTCCTGCTGGGCGTCGGCTTCCACCTTCACGCAGAGCACCTTTCTTCGTTCGCCACGTACCACGGCACTAACCGTACCGCTGACGGGAGAGGCAAACTTCACTTCGGGATATTGCTTGTTAACAAACAAGGCATCCCCGGCCTTGACATGGTCACCTTCCTTTACAAGGACCTTCGGAGTGACTCCCTCAAAATCGTCAGGAACCAGCGCATACTGTCCTTTAGACTTCAACTGAATCAGTTTCTCTTCAGCCTTACCTTGAAGGTTAATGTCCAAGCCTTTGCGTAACTTGATTACATTCGCCATTACTGATAATGAATTTGAATAGTTTTGCTTGATTGAGTGCAAAATTACTAAAAAATAGGTAGATGATAAAGAAAAAAAGGATAAAAATAGCCCGAATCACAACTTTTTGATGTAATTTTGTGGCAGAATTGTGGGCGAGCACCATATTTTGCCAACCCAAGCTGTCAGTTTTGAAGCTATTGAAATACATATTGAACATCATCGTATGGACCGTCCTTGGCCTGTACCTTTTGTTCATACTTACCTTTCAGCTGCCAACCACCCAAGAGTTTGCCGGACGGAAGATAGCCAGTCTGCTGGCCGAGAAATTGGGCACCGATGTGCAAATCAAGAAAGCCGAGTACCGCATTCCCGGCTACCTAAGCCTGAACGATGTGCTGATTAAGGACCAGCAGGGCAAGGACATGCTGAAAGTACGCCACATCGCGGCAAAGATTGAACTCATATCGCTGCTGGAAGGCAAGATAGCCATCTCCAGCGCACAGTTGTATAGCGCACACGCAAAACTCTACCAGCAAGACTCCATCAGCAAGCCCAACTTCCAGTTCGCCCTGGACTCTTTGGCTTCCAAAGACACCACCAGTACCACCCCACTCGACTTGCGCATCAACTCGCTGATAGTCCGCCAGACCAGTGTCTCCTTCGACCGCTACGATCTTCCACAGACCATCGGAACGCTGAACCCTAACCATCTGAAAGTGTCAGACATCAGCGCCCATGTCATCTTGAAAGCACTGACCGACGACTCGCTGAATGTCAACGTCAAGCGACTGACTTTCATGGAGCAGTCGGGACTGAAGATGGACAGGCTGTCGTTCAAGTTCATAGGCGGACAGCACAGCAGCAGGCTGTCAGACTTCAAGTTGCAAATGCCAGGAACCGACTTTCAGTTAGGTGACTGCCAAGCCACTTATTTAATGCGAGACGGGAAACTGGTCATACCATCGCTCTACTACAAAGGAAGCATCGCTCCGTCAAAGATAACTCTCTCAGACTTAGCATGTTTACTACCGTCACTCAAGTCATTTAACAGCACGCTGACCATCTCGTCATCCATTGAAGGCAAGGGAGACAAACTGGCGGTTCCCAACCTCTCCATCACCTCTACTACGGGTGACATTGATGTCAATATTGACGGATGGGTGGAAGAGCTGACGACACGCGAACCCAAATGGCAGGCAAACATCAACAACCTGAACTTATCAGCGAAGACCCTGGATTTCATCTCCCAAAACCTGAAAGGCGAACGGGCAGAACTGCCCGCAGTGGTCAGCCGTATAGGCAACATGCACTTGATGGGTATCGCCAAGGGCGAGGGAACGGGATACTTTGACATACACAGCCAACTCAATGCCGACATCGGTAAGGTAGGGCTTAACTTCGAGATGAACAAGCAACGGGCCTTCAAGGGATATGTCAACACACAGGGCATCAATCTGCGCAAGTTGCTGGCCAACGACAAATTCGGATTGCTGGCCACTAACATCAATATAGAAGGCAGACTGCCCGCCGACGGCAGCCCTGTGGTCAATGCCAAAGGCGAGGTACAACGACTTGAGTACAACAAATACCTGTTCAACAATATCAATGTCAACGGTTCCTACAGCGCATCCCTGATTACGGGACTACTGACCATTGACGATCCGAACCTGGGACTGCGGATAGAAGGTAGCGTGGACAACGAAACCAAGACCCATAGCGTCAATCTGAA
The DNA here is from genome assembly GCA_946628315.1 of uncultured Prevotella sp. Taxonomy (GTDB): domain Bacteria; phylum Bacteroidota; class Bacteroidia; order Bacteroidales; family Bacteroidaceae; genus Prevotella. The sequence continues at coordinate 6,718 of CAMOWH010000080.1, read as the reverse complement.
GGCAGACCTCAGCCACTTCTCACCGCAGGCCATCCACCTGTCAGACCAATGGGGCGATGCCCGTTTTGCGGCAAACATCGTGGCAAACTTCAAAGCCAAGACCCTGAACGATGCCGTTGGTACCGTTGACATGACTGGATTTACCATGACATCGTCCAACGACAACTACCAGTTGGATACCCTGCATATAGAATCGGGCTATGAGGAAGAAATCCACTTTGTACGTCTGGACAGCGACTTTGGGAATGTAGACATTACCGGCGACTTCGACTATGAGACGCTGACCCAGAGTTTTACCAACTTCATAGCAGCCAACCTCCCCACCCTGCCCGGACTGCCAAAAGTGAATCCCAACAGCAAGAACAGCTTTGTCATCAATGCCCGCATTGTCAAGAGCGACTGGCTGCAAAAACTTCTGATGGTTCCCGTCACGCTGCAAGAGCCGCTGATACTGGAGGGCATGATTGACGACCCCACACGCAACGTGGCATTGGAAATACAGATTCCAAACTTCTCTTATAACGAGAGCAAATACCAGAGAGGACACCTCAGCATCTCGACGCCCAGCGACTCGATACGCTACGACCTGCGCATTGCCAAACTGAACGAAGACAATATGCCTATCGACTTGCATCTCTTTGGAAAAGCTGCCAACAACAACCTGCACACCTCGCTGGTCTGGGACAACCACCAGCAAGAAGAGGTGATGAAAGGACAGTTGAACGTCGTCAGCAACTTTACCACATCGCTGGACAACAAGCAGATAGCCAACATCCACATTCTGTCTTCGACCATCAATGTGCACAACTCGGACTGGCATGTCGATCCCGCATATATTACCTATTCCAATAAATACGTTAACATCAAGAACTTCACCATCCGTCACGACCAACAGCACGTCATGGTCAACGGAATTGCATCCGAGAGCCCATTAGATTCTTTGAATGCCGACCTCGTGGACATTGATATTGCCTACATCCTGCAACTGGTAGATTTCGATGCGGTAGACTTCAACGGCTACGCCTCAGGTTCAGTCACCCTACGAGGCATTTTCGGCGACCTTCAGGCCGACGCACGTCTGGGAGTCAGGGATTTCGAGTTCCAGCACGGACGCATGGGTATGCTCTATGCCGAGGCGAAATGGAATAAAGAAGATAAGCAGATAGACATTCATGCCATAGCGGACGATGGAGAGGAAGCCAAGACGTACATTGACGGATATGTATCGCCCGAGCGCAACTACATCGACTTGGGCATCCGTGCCGACGGCACCTACCTGGACTTTGCACAGTCGTTTACCGAAAGTTTCATCAGCAAGATTGACGGACACGTTACGGGAGCGTTACGCCTCATCGGACCGCTGGATGCCATCAACCTGACGGGCGAGTTGGTTCTGAACGGAACGGCTCATGTCAAGACCTTAGGCTGCACCTACGAGATGCGAAACGACACGCTCCGCATGGTGCCTAACGAGATTGAGTTCGTCCACTGTCCTATCTACGACATCTATGGCAACGAAGGCATGATGACCGGCGGCATACATCACAAGGAACTGACCAATCTGACTTACGACATCTATGTGAACACCGAGAAAATGCTGGTCTACGACTTTCCTGACTTTGGCGACGACACCTTCTACGGCACTGTCTATGCCAACGGAAAGGCAGCCATTCACGGACGCGACAGCGAGGTGCAGATAGAAGCGGATGTCACCCCCCTGAGAAATTCCGTATTCGTCTACAATGCCTCTACTCCTGACGTCATCACAGACCAGGAGTTCATTCAATGGGGAACCAAAAGCGAACAGTACGACACCGTCAGAAGCGTTGCGCCGGTGGTCAGGAGCAGCGATTTCCGTTCAGACCTTACCATGCGACTCAAAATCAACGCGACGCCCGATGCTACCATCCGCCTGCTCATGGACATGCACACCGGCGACTACATCACCCTGCGCGGAAGTGGCGACATACATGCCACTTACTACAACAAAGGCGGCTTCAATATGTTCGGCACGTATGAGGTCAACAACGGAACTTACAACATCACCATCCAGAACATCATCAAGAAGAACTTCATCTTCCAGGAGGGAGGCACCATTGTCTTCAGCGGCGACCCCTACGACGCCCGGATTGACATGCAGGCACAGCACATCGTGAACGGCGTATCGCTCAGCGACCTGAACATGGGACAATCGTTCTCGAATACCGTCAGGGTGAACTGTCTGATGAATATCACCGGACAGCCGCGGGCTCCCATCTTAGACTTCGACCTCGACATTCTGAATGTCAACAGCGATGAGAAGCAAATGCTGCGCTCTATGATAAACGGACAGGAGGAAATGCGCCAGCAGGTCATCTATCTGTTGGCTATAGGACGATTCTATTCGCAAGGAGCCAATAATGCCAACGAGAACGAGACACAGCGCAACAACACCTCGCTGGCCATGCAGAGCCTACTGTCAGGCACCCTCAGCGGACAGCTGAATACGATGCTGTCGCAGGTCATCAAGAGCAACAACTGGAACTTCGGCGCCAACATCTCGACGGGTGACGAAGGCTGGAACAATGCCGAGTACGAAGGGCTCATCAGCGGTCGCCTGCTCAACAACCGCCTGCTCATCAACGGACAGTTCGGCTACCGTGACAGCAAAACCACCGCCACGCCCTCGTTCATCGGCGACTTCGACATACGCTACCTGCTCTTCCCCAGCGGCAACCTGGCTATCAAGGTGTATAATCAGACCAACGACCGCTATTTCACGCGTTCGTCACTCAACACCCAGGGCATTGGCCTTATCATGAAGAAGGACTTCAACGGTTGGCGCGACCTCTTCAACATCAAGAAGAAAAAGAAGGAGAGCAAGGAGGACAAAGAGGATAAGCAGAACAAAGAGGGCAAGGAGGACGAGCATTAGTCCTCGTGAATCTGGTATTTCTTCTTACGCTCGTGAGTTGCCTTCTGCGGCACAGCGGAAGGTGCGAACCCCGAACGCGGCGTACGCACGCCACGATAACCGTTCCAGCGCTCATGAATCTTGCGCACATAGTCGGCAGTCTCCGAACCTCGCATATAGCCATACTTCACTACCGGGTCGTTGTAGTATTCCGGGCGGGCCAACCCCAGCACATAGGCCTCGACGTCGCCCCATCGCTGTGGATTCTTGCCGTTCTTCTGGGCCAGTGCCATCGCGTCACGGATGTGGAAGTGACCGCCGTTGTAGGCTGCCAGCACAAACTTGGTGCGCTCCGAGCGTTCACGGATGTCCGAGAAGTTACGTTCCAGCTCGCTTAGATACTTCACGGCGGCAGCAATATTCTGTTCCGGATTGAAGATGCTGGCCCGCGACAGTCCCAGATGGTCTGCCGTTGACGGCATAATCTGCATCAGTCCGCAGGCACCTGCCCACGAACGGGCCTGTGGGTCGAAGGTAGACTCCTGATAGCACTGGGCAGCCAGCAGGCGCCAGTCCCAACGTATGGTTGAGGCGTAGCGCTGGAAATAGCCGTCATAGTGCGAGATGACACCACCGGCACGGTTCAGCATGGGTGAGAAGATGCGCCGACGGACACTTTTCGACGAGAGCAGATACGCTTCTTCCTTCTTCACCTCGTCCACCAGTTTAGGATTATACCATGCCGTCAGTTCCCGCTGCAGATCGTCCTTGTCTTCACCTATCAGCCAGCCTATCCCCTCTTTTGTCATCGGATAGCAGATGAGGTCGGCCTCGCCGTCAGCGAGCCGCTGCACCATCTCTGCCGAGTCGCGGCAGACTTCCATGCGCAGGCTGACGCCGATTTTGTCGGCAAAGCGCTGGGCCAGCATATACTGCGTACCCAGATGGCGGCCGTGATAGTCGTAGTAGGTCTCCGGTCCCGTCAGCGTCAGGGCTATCAGTTCGCCGTTGCGCTGGATGTCCTGCAGGTCGAACTCGTCGCTGACGGGGATGGTATCGGTAATCTGCCCCCACGGAGTGACCACGGGTTCCTGTTTCTTCTGTCCGCAGGCAGCCAACAGAAGCAGGGCAAAAAGCTGGATATATATACCGTTTATCTTCAATTTCTACTGAATTTGGGTGCAAAAGTAATCATTTTCTTGCAAATATCATTGAAAATGCGTAATTTTGCAAGCTAAATTAGATAATTATTAAATATATGTTAAGAATAGCCGTACAATCGAAAGGCCGTCTTTTCGACGACACAATGAACCTGCTCAGCGAGGCAGACATCAAGGTGAGCGCCTCGAAGCGCACCTTGTTGGTTCAGTCTTCTAACTTTCCGCTCGAAGTGCTTTATCTTCGCGACGACGATATTCCGCAGTCGGTAGCGTCAGGCGTTGCCGACATCGGCGTGGTGGGCGAAAACGAATTTGTAGAGCGTGGCGAGGACGCCGACATCATTTCGCGTCTGGGTTTCTCGCAGTGCCGCCTGTCGCTGGCCATTCCCAAGGAGATTGAGTATCGTGGCGTCAACTGGTTCAACGGCAAGAAGATTGCCACCTCCTACCCCAACATCCTGCGCCGTTACATGGACGAGCGGGGTGTGGAGTGCGAGATTCACGTCATCACCGGCTCGGTGGAAATCAGCCCGGGCATCGGACTGGCCGACGGTATCTTCGACATCGTGTCCAGCGGTTCTACGCTGGTCAGCAACAACCTGCGCGAGGTGGAGGTGGTGATGAAGAGCGAGGCACTGCTCATCGGCAACAAGCAGCTGAGTGCCGACAAGCGGGCCACGCTGGACGAGATGCTGTTCCGCTTCAAGGCCGTCAAGGATGCCGAGGACAAGAAGTATGTGCGCATGAACGCCCCGAAAGCCCGTCTGAAGGAGATTATCAACGTGCTGCCAGGTCTGAAGAGTCCCACCATCATTCCGCTGGCCGACGAGGAGTGGTGCTCCGTACACACGGTGCTGGACCAGAAGCGCTTCTGGGAAATCATCGGCAAGCTGAAGGAGATGGGTGCACAGGGCATCCTCGTGACTCCGATTGAGAAAATGATACTTTAACCAAGGTAAAAGAGTAAAACGATAAGAAGGGCAGATGAAGATATACAAGTATCCCAAGAAGGAACAGTGGGCCGAGATTGTCGAGCGCCCGCGACTGGACCTAACCAAGCTGAACGAGACGGTCAGCACGGTGCTGGCCGACATCCGCCAGCGGGGCGACGAGGCCGTGCGTGAGTATGAACTGAAGTTCGACAAGGCCGACTTGAAGAGTCTGGCCGTCACCGAACAGGAGATGGACGAGGCAGAACAGCAGGTGAGCAACGAACTGCGCGACGCCATCATCCTGGCCCATCATAATATTAAGGTGTTCCACATCTCACAGCGCTTTGTCGGCCAGAAGGTGAAGACCCAGGAGGGCGTCACCTGCTGGCAGAAGAGCGTGGCCATCGAGCGTGTAGGGCTCTACATTCCCGGCGGCACTGCCCCACTCTTCTCTACCGTGCTGATGCTGGCCACGCCGGCCAAGATTGCCGGCTGCAAGGAGATTGTGCTGTGCACGCCGCCGAACCGGGAGAGCAAGGTCAATCCCGCCATCCTCGTCGCCGCCCGCATTGCCGGCGTGAGCAAGATTTACAAGATTGGTGGCGTACAGGCCATCGGTGCCATGGCTTACGGTACGGAGAGCGTGCCCAAGGTGTTCAAGATATTCGGCCCGGGCAACCAGTACGTCATGGCGGCCAAGCAGCACGTGTCGCTGGACGAAGTGGCCATCGACATGCCGGCCGGACCGTCTGAGGTGTGTGTGCTGGCCGACGAGACGGCACGCGCCGAGTTTGTGGCTGCCGACCTGCTGTCACAGGCCGAACACGGCATCGACTCGCAGGTGCTGTTCATCACCACCAGCGAGGCGAAGCTGAACGAGGTCCATGCCGAGCTGGACCGCCAGTTAGCCCTGCTGCCGCGCAAGGAGATTGCCGCCCGGGCACTGGAGAACAGCTGCTACGTGCTGGTGAACTCGACCGACGAGATGATGGCGCTGACCAATCAGTATGCCCCCGAGCACCTGGTCATCCAGACCAAGGACTACGAGCAGCTGGCCGAACGGGTGGTCAACGCGGGCAGCGTCTTCCTGGGTCCCTATGCCTGTGAGAGTGCCGGCGATTATGCCAGCGGCACCAACCACACGCTGCCGACGCACGGCTATGCCACAGCGTACAACGGTGTCAACCTGGACTCGTACTGCCGCAAGATTACGTTCCAGCACCTGACGGAGGAAGGCATCCGCCACATTGGCCGCGCCGTCGAGCTGATGGCCGAGGCCGAACAGTTAGACGCTCACAAGAACGCCATGACAGTCCGCATTGCGGCAATTGAAAAACAAGGAGATTAAGTTATGAAACCTTTAGAACAACTGGTCCGTAAGAACATCTGGAGCCTGGCTCCGTACAGCAGTGCACGCGACGAATATTCAGGCAAGGAGGCGCACGTCTTCCTCGATGCCAACGAGAATCCGTACAACGGCCCCTACAACCGCTACCCCGACCCGTTGCAGCGCGAACTGAAGCAGCAGCTGCAGAAGGTGAAGGGCGTGCCCGAGGACATGATTTTCCTGGGCAACGGCAGCGACGAGGCCATCGACCTGGCCTACCGCGTCTTCTGCAATCCGGGCCGCGACAACGTGGTGGCCATCGAGCCCACCTACGGCATGTATAAGGTGTGTGCCGACATCAACGACGTCGAGTACCGCCCCGTGCTGCTGGACGACGGCTTCGAGA
>CAMOWH010000079.1:0-10015 GCA_946628315.1 uncultured Prevotella sp. | reverse complement strand
GGATAGTAGCGTTAGCATAGTTACGAGCACCCTTGGAAACCTGCATGATAACAGGAGACTTTGTCTCAACAGCAGCCTGTACGATAGCCTGCATCTGCTCCATCGTGTTGAAGTTGAAAGCGGGAATAGCATAGCCGCCAGCAACTGCTCTCTTAAACATCTCGCGAGTATTTACGAGACCTAAATCCTTGTAGTTTACCATAATTTTACTTTTAAAATGAGTTTAAAATCTAATCTGACCGCAAAGATAGTAAATTCTTTCGGAAAAAGAAAAAGAAAAAAGCACGGATTACACAGATTTCACGGATTTTAAAACTTTTCCGTCATTCTGTGCAACCCGTGCGGGGGAAATGCAAACTTCGTATTGCAAAAAGAGCTTTTTACTTCTCAGCGGGCTCGATGACTTTCCAGATGCAAGCAGCCAAAGCGCCACCTACGAAAGGACCTACGATAAATATCCACAGGTTGGCCAGTGCGGTACCACCCTGGAAGATAGCAGGAGCCAAAGAACGGGCGGGGTTCACCGATGTACCTGTGTAACGGATGCAAACCAAGTGAACCAGCACGAGACTCAGACCGATAGCCAGACCTGCGAAGTTGTTGGTAGCGCCATTGGTCTTGGCAGTAGCACCGAGTACAACGAGCACGAAGACACAAGTGAAGATAATCTCAGCCAGCAGACCGCCCAACATCGAGACATTGGCCTGCAGGTCGTTGGCACCAGTACCCTCCAGTCCTGGAACATTAGCTGTCAATACTGCCAACAGGGCTGAACCGATGAAGGCGCCAATACACTGGAACACCATGTACATACATCCCTCCTTGGCATCCATGCGGCCAGCAATGATGCAACCCAGCGTAATAGCCGGATTGATGTGACAGCCAGAGATACCACCAATGGTATAAGCCATGGCTACTACAGCCAGACCGAAGGCAAAAGCTGTTCCAACGACAGCGGGGATGTTGTTAACAGGGTCACAACCCAGGCTTACGGCAACGCCGCAGCCCATCAATACGAGCACCATGGTGCCCACCATTTCTGCTAAATACCTTTTCATAGTTTGATCATGTTTAAAGTGATTAATGTTGCTATTTTGAGCGCAAAGATAGAGATTTTATTTTACTTTTGCAAGTTTTTTAGACGGAATTCATTACTTTTCGGTATTTATTTATAACTTTGCACCTATGAATACAGAAAACCCATACGTCAAACAATTTCCTGACATGATGGCAGGAAAGACCGTTCTCTATTGTCATGGCTTTGCGTCCAGCGGACAATCGGGCACGGTAGAACGGCTACGCATCGTCATGCCACAGGCCAAGGTTATTTCCCCCGACCTGCCCGTACATCCTGCGGAGGCCATCAATCTGCTGCACAACATCTGCCGGCAGGAGCAACCCGACCTCATCATCGGCACCTCGATGGGCGGTATGTATGCAGAGCAACTGCGTGGCTACGACCGCATTTGCGTGAACCCTGCCCTGGAAATGGGTGAGACCATGCGTAGCCACGGCATGACGGGCACACAACAGTTTCAAAACCCGCGTCTGGATGGCATACAGGAGTTCTATGTGGACAAAACGCTCATCAAGGAATATAAGGATCAGTCGGAGCACCGTTTCGAGAACCTTGACGACGAGGACCGCCAGCGCGTCTACGGTATGTTTGGCGACGAGGACACCACGGTAGACACCTATGACATGTTCCGAGAACACTATCCGCAGGCGCTGCACTTCCACGGCGAGCACCGCATGAACGACAAATCGTTCATGCACTCGGTCGTTCCCGTCATCCGTTGGATAGACGACCTTCAGTCCAAGCGCGAGCGTCCTATTATATATATAGGTATAGAGACTATGCAGGATGCCTACCTGAAACCGGTATCTTCCGTACAGAAAGCCGTGCGTCTGCTGATAGAGCACTATCAGGTTTACTTCGTAGCGTCCACTGACAACCATGAGTCAACAGCTTCGTGGCTGGAGGAGCACATCAACGTCCCTGCCTGGCACCATGTGGTCTACACCTATCGCCGCGACCTGCTCTATGGTGACTACCTCATCAGTAAAGAGATGGAAGGCGATACCATGGCCACCCTCCTGAAATATGGTTCCGACACGTTCAAAACGTGGGAAGACATCATCGAATACTTCTCCCGTCTGGGCGGTCAGTAAGCTGTGCTATAGCGTCATGACGAAACGCGCCCCATCTGTATAGGTGGTGTCGAGCACCACGTCACCACCCAGTCGGCGGGCTAAACTTCGGGCTACCGTCAGACCAATGCCCGTTCCGTCATAGTACTCATCCAACTGAACGAACTCATCGAAGATGCGTTCTGCCTCCTTGGCTGGTACGCCGATACCCGTATCTTCTACCACAAAGCGGGCATGACCGTTCTCATAGTTGACGGTCAGCGTCACCTGTTCCTTCTTGCCCTCCACCAACATGGCATGGTAGGACTCAGCCTGATGGGTAAACTTCATGGCATTGTCAAGCAAGAGTTCCAAGATACGAACAGCAGAACGGCGATGGGTATTGAACGGTGTGTCTGTTCCTTGCCCCAGTTGCAGACTAAACACCAGATGGGGTGCCTGCTCTATACCAGAAGCCTGCACAGCAAGTTCAGCAATATCCTTTGCTGACACTTCATCCTTCTTCTCCAAGACAGTCTGACTGCTCACATCCGACAGTTCCAACATCTTATTGACCAGACCTGTGATGCGCTCCGTACCTTCTATCATCTGCTGAGAGATCTCTTCCTTCTCCTTTTCCGACAAATTAGCCATCGGAGAAGTCAGTATCTGGGTGAAGCCGCTGACTATGTTCAACGGGGTGCGTATCTCGTGGGATATCTGCTTGATGAAGTTGCTCTTCATACGCGTCGATTCTTCAGCCCTGGCATTGGCCGCCAACAGACGGCGGCTTAGCAGATAGCGGTTGATGCTGAACACAATGAGGAATACAAACACCAGCACGACCAGCAACAGCCAGACCCATACGGGTATGCGGAAGTTGTCAAACTGGGATACCACCTCCTGCCCATAGACTTCGTCAATGATGCCTTCTTCTTCCATCTTTCTCAGTTCTACATTGATGGCATCTATCAGTTCCTTGTTGTAACTGGCATAGCAATACTCACGCGGTTGCAGCGACAACTCGTCCGTCTGCAACTGTTCCTCCAGATGGTTCAGTCCGATGTAGTAGTTGGCCTGAAACCGATAGCAGATGACGCCGTCGTACTTGCCTGCTGCTAGGTCTACGATGGCCGAGTCCAAGTCTGTAATAGCACAATCTTCCGCTTCCGCATCCTTGAGCATCAAACCCACGGGACGTGACTTCATATAGGCAATCTTTTTGCCCTTCAGGTGACGGAAGTCAAACTGGACATATTCCTTACTGCGATAAACTATCTGGTAATAGAGTCTGAACACGGCATTAGAGTAGTTCGTCAAGTCCTTGCGATAAGAGGAGTAGACCAGCAGTCCCATGTCGTACTTGCCGGAAAGGATGCCGGGTGACATTTTGTCCCAATGGTTAGGCGAAAAGGTATACGGAATGCCCATGCGCTGCATGAGCAGTTGGGTGAACTCCACGTCATAGCCACTGGGGTGGCCTTGGTCGTCAACATACTGCAACGGAGCATAACTCGTATTCATTCCCATCACCAGTGGGCGGTCCTTGCTATAGCCCAGCTTCTGAGCCAAGGGACTGACGACGACAGCCGGCTGTGGATGAATGAGCTTCTTCCATTCCTTGCTACACGAGGTAAACAAGCCCGTGAAAAGGACAAGTACCACAAGTAGCGTCTTGGGACAACTTGTACGATGTTTCATTAGTCTTTCGGTTTTCGGTTCGCTCTTGATCATTGTAGTAATTTTTGCTAAGATTGCTGGCCGGCAACATCGGGCAGTATCACTACTCCATGCTGTTTCTTGCCGTCCATCATCACTTTCAGAGGACGTTCAAAGCGTACATGGCGCACATACTCAGTTTCCTCGACGGCAGGCATCTGGTTCAGGACGTCCATCTGCATCACCCCGTCGCCTGTATAGGTATTGATGGTAAAATAGCCCACACCGAACGAGGTCAGGTTCTGGAAAAAGTGAGTACCCTGCGAGGGGTCTACATGATAGTTCTTCAGTCCAGCCTCAACAATGAGACGTGCTGCCGATATATGCGGCCACTTGACAGGAATGCCCAGCCAAGGGTCACTGGAGCCCCAGCGTCCGGGACCTATCAGCACATAGTTCTTGTCTTCTGCCAGGAACTTGCGGTTGATCTGCTCTATCTGGTCGGCTATCACGGGGTTGTTGGCAGCCGTGAAATCGTCGTCGGTCTTGACATACACCACGTCAACGACGTCCTCGGAGATGCCATGCCCCAGTGAATTATAGGAACGCAACAGACACTGCTCATCAGGGATGGCTGCCAGGTCTTCGTCCAACACCTGTTTAGAGTCTACGATGGGACGTATTTGGAGCAGGTAGAAATCGCCTGCCACCGTACCTTGCGGCGTGGTATTCAGGTTACATGCAAACTCAATTTCTACCGGACGACGCATATCCTCAGAACCATACTTCTGGGACAGCTGCAGGATTTCGGGCAACGGGAAAATGCCGTGTTGCAGCACGCCGCAAAAGGAGATGACCTTGCGGCCTCCCTCGTAGATGCCGTCGCGAATAATCTGATCTGAGGGGTCATAGGTTGAGGCAATGCCGTTGAGCGACTGGTCTTTGTCGGCCTCCTTGACCCGTAGGTTCAGGATGTTGAAACCATCATCCACCTTGAAGTCGTCGCCCACATGGCTCATGTCGAGGGCATAGAAGCGGGTCTGTGTCTCACGCAGGGCGGTCTCCATCTCCGAGGTCTGCAACACCTGATGGGGATGGTAGGGCGACACGCGTAGCGTCTGTCCTCCGTCCACGATGTACTTGCCCAGTCCAAGGGCCAGCGAGGCAATGCCTTCTTCGGCCAGCTCATCGCCAATGGGATAGTAGTTCAGCGAGCGCAACACACCTGAGAAGGTGGGATAGAAACGAGTTCCATAGCTATTGCCAACCACCTCTTGCAGGATGACAGCCATTTTCTCCTGGTCGATGACGTTCGACGTTGCCGTCATATAGGCCTTGGAGTCGCGATAGTAGACGGAGGCATAGACGCCCTTGATGGCACAGGCCAGCATACGCAGCATCTCGTACTTATCTTCCAGATAGGGAATCATATAGGTAGAATAGATACCGGCAAAGGGCTGGTAGTGGGAGTCTTCGAGCAGCGAACTGGAACGGACGGCGATAGGCGACTTGACTGCATCAAAGAACGTAAAGAAGTCGGCTATCAGGGAGTCAGGCAGTTGTGCCCGCATGAAATGCTGCAGGATTTCCTCATCTGGAGCATCGCTGAGAGCAATACCCCAGAGGTTGTTCTTGTCCATGAACTCGTCGAAGAAGTCGGTACACAGCACGACGGTCTTGGGTATCTGTACGGTAGCATTCTCAAACTGGTTGAGTTCAGGATGACGCTTGATGATGTTGTCGAGGAATGCCAAGCCACGGCCCTTACCGCCCAACGAGCCGTCTCCGATACGGGCAAAGTGGGCATAGCGGTCAAACTTCAGGCGGTCGAAGACGGCTACGACACCAATATTCTTCATCCGACGGTACTGGACTATAGCATCAAAGATAATCCGACGGTGCGCATCAACGTCCTTCAACTTGTGCCACGTCACCGTCTTCAGAAACTGGCTGACGGGGAAGATGGCACGGGCACAGAGCCATCGGCTCATGTGGTTGCGCGAGATATGATAAAGCATCGAGTCGTTGGGAATCTTAAAGATGTTGTCCTGCAACTCCTTCAGTGACGACACGCGGCACACCTCCTCCTTGGTTGTGGGGTCACGGAACACGAAGTCGCCAAAGCCCATGTGTTCTTCTATCAGCTGGCGCAGGTCGACATTCATCTTCTTCGAGTTCTTGTCTACAAAGCGGAAACCTTCTGCCTCGGCTTTCTCCTTGTTGACAATCTCCGAGCTCTGCAGGATGAGGGGTACGTACTCGTCACGCCGGCGAATCTCCCGCAGCAACTTCAGTCCTGCCTCAGCATCACCTTCCTCCACATGGCTCAGACGACCTTCGTGGGTCTCCATCGGGAAGCGAGTGTCCGAAATGACACCCAGCACGTTGTCATGATACTTCTCATACCAGTGCATGGCTTCTTCGTAGTTGGTAGCCAGCACCACCTTGGGGCGTCCTCGCTTTCGCTGGGCGGCAGCATGGGGGTTCAGGGCCTCGGTCGAGAAGTTCTTCGACTGGGCTAGGATATAGTTATAGAGGTTGGGCAGCACAGAGGAATAGAAACGGATGTTGTCCTCGACGAGCAATATCATCTGCACGCCGGCTTCCTTGATGTCGTGCTCGATGTTCATGCGGTCCTCTATCAGTTTGATGATGCTAAGGATGAGGTTGGTATTGCCCAACCAGCAGAACACGTAGTCGAAAATGGACATGTCTTCGTGCTCAATACGCTTGGTAATGCCGTGTGAGAAAGGAGTCAGCACCACGCAGGGAATCTGCGGTGCCATCTGTTTCACGTCGCGGGCCACGGCGAAGGCATCGTTGTCGGCATTACCCGGCATACAGATGACTAAGTCGATATCGGTGGCTTTCAGCACTTCGTTAGCCTCCTCGGTGGTCGACACCTGGGTGAACGTAGGTGGATAGCGCAGCCCCAACTCCATATATTCGTCAAACAACTTCTCGTCAATGCGGCCATCGTCCTCCAACATAAAGGCGTCATAGGGGTTAGCCACTATCAGGATATTGAAGATGCGCTTCGTCATCAAGTTGACAAACGAGACGTCCTTTAGGAAGAAATTATTGAATTCTTGAGGAATATTCGTTGTACTCATTTTAGTTATTTTCCTGCAAAGGTACGAAATATTTCTCAATTCATCGTTCTAAATTCTTAATTTATTTGTACCTTTGCAGCCGCAAATTATAAACCTATTTAGAAAATGTTTCATATTTACAAGGGGTACGAGCTTGTAGAAGCCTACCACAACATGAGAACAAACCGCCGCTTTCATCCCAGTGGTGGATTTAAAAAGACGGCTGAAGCAGTCATTGTAGCTATCATTACTCTGCTATTGTGGAATGCACCAGCCAGTATGTTCGGCATAGACGGACTGACCATTGTACAACAGCGCATCATCGCTATCTTCGCCTTTGCCACGCTGATGTGGATCCTGGAAGTAGTGTCGTCGTGGGCTACCAGTGTAGCCATCATCGGACTGATGCTGCTGTTCTGCTCCGACTCGGGAGTGAAATGGATGTGCGACCCGGAACAGGTGGGCGCCCTGCTGTCATACAAGAGCGTCATGGCAACTTTTGCCGACCCTGTCATCATGCTGTTCATCGGTGGATTTATCTTGGCTATTGCCGCCACCAAGACGGGACTGGACGCCCAGTTGGCCAAGGTGCTACTGAAGCCCTTCGGCAACAAGAGCGACAACGTGCTGCTGGGATTCATCCTTATCACGGGTCTGTTCTCCATGTTCGTGTCCAACACGGCAACGGCAGCCATGATGCTGACGTTCCTGACTCCTGTGTTCCGCCAGCTACCACCCGAAGGCAAGGGCCGTATCGCCATGGCACTCAGCATTCCCCTGGCAGCCAACCTCGGTGGCATGGGAACCCCCATCGGCACACCGCCCAACACCATCGCCCTGAAATACCTCAACGACCCAGAGGGGCTGAACATGGGACTGGGCTTCGGCGAGTGGATGATGTTCATGACGCCGCTGGTCGTCATCCTGCTCTTTGTAGGCTGGTGGCTGCTGAAGACCATTTTCCCCTTCTCGCAGAAGACCGTCGAACTGGAGATTGAGGGCGAAATGAAGCGCGATGCCCATACGTACATCGTCATCATCACCTTCTTTGCTACGGTAGCCCTCTGGCTGCTCGACACCGTGACAGGCATTAACTCATACACCGTAGCCTTGGTACCCTTCGTGGTCTTCGCACTCACAGGGGTCATCACCAAGCGCGACCTGGAGCAAATCAACTGGTCGGTCATCTGGATGGTGGCTGGCGGTTTCGCACTCGGCTACGGACTGAACGCATCGGGACTGGCAGCGAATGCCGTCAAGAGCATTCCCTTCGGGGATTTCTCTCCGCTGCTCATCCTATTGCTCTCAGGACTCATCTGCTACGTGCTCTCCAACTTCATCTCCAACTCGGCAACGGCCGCACTGCTCATGCCCATCCTTGCCGTGGTCTGCACGGCCATGGGTGACAAACTGGAGGCTATCGGAGGTACACCCACTGTACTCATCGGCGTGGCCATTGCGGCTTCAAGTGCCATGGTACTGCCCATTTCCACCCCACCGAACGCACTGGCCTATGCTACCAATCTGGTACAACAGAAAGACATGTCAAAGATGGGACTCATCATGGGTCTGCTGAGCATGTTGCTGGGCTATATCGTACTCTATCTTTTAGGTACGATGCACATGCTTTAAGCCCACTATTTAACAAAATGTAACCTTTTACGGAAAATATTTGGGAATTTCCTTTGCCATTTGAAGGAAATTCCCTATTTTTGCGTTGTCAAACTAACAAAATGACATTACCTTATATTATATAACTAAAAATAAACTATACTATGAACGTAGAGAAAATCATGCAAGCTCTGGAGCAGAAGCATCCAGGCGAAGTAGAGTACCTTCAGGCTGTAAGAGAAGTTCTTGAATCAATTAAGGACGTTTACAACCAGCACCCCGAGTTTGAGAAAGCCAAGATTGTGGAGCGTATCGTAGAACCCGAGCGCATCACCACTTTCCGCGTGCCCTGGGTTGACGACAAGGGCGAGGTACAGGTCAACATCGGTTACCGCGTACAGTTCAACAGCGCCATCGGCCCCTACAAGGGCGGCTTGCGCTTCCACGCTTCGGTAAACCTCAGCATTCTGAAGTTCCTCGGATTTGAACAGACATTCAAGAACGCACTGACTACACTGCCCATGGGCGGTGGCAAGGGCGGTAGCGACTTCTCGCCACGCGGCAAGAGTGAGGCAGAGATCATGCGCTTCTGCCAGGCATTCATGTGCGAGCTCTATAAGGTCATCGGACCCGACATGGACGTGCCCGCCGGCGACATCGGCGTAGGCGGACGCGAAATCGGCTACCTCTTCGGCATGTACAAGAAGCTGACTTCTCAGTTCCATGGTGCCACCCTGACGGGTAAGGGCATCGAATGGGGCGGCTCCATCCTGCGCCCAGAGGCAACGGGCTTCGGAGCTCTGTACTTTGTACATCAGATGATGGAAGAGCACGGACTGGACATCAAGGGCAAGACCGTAGCACTCTCCGGCTTCGGCAACGTAGCATGGGGTGCCGCCAAGAAAGCCACAGAACTGGGTGCCAAGGTCATCACCATCTCGGGTCCTGACGGCTACATCTACGACCCCGCAGGTCTGGACGACGAGAAGATTGACTACCTGTTGGAGCTGCGCGCCTCGGGCAACGACATCTGCCAGCCCTATGCTGACGAGTTCCCCGGCTCGACGTTCTATGCCGGCAAGAAGCCCTGGGAGCAGAAAGCCGACATCTATCTGCCTTGTGCCACCCAGAACGAGCTGAACGGCGAGGACGCCGACAAGATTCTGGCTCAGAAGCCGCTATGCGTTGCCGAGGTCAGCAACATGGGCTGCACGGCAGAGGCTGTCAACAAGTTTATCGCTGCCAAGCAACTGTTTGCTCCGGGCAAGGCCGTCAACGCCGGCGGTGTGGCCACCTCAGGCCTGGAAATGACGCAGAACTCGATGCGTATGGCATGGACTGCAGAGGAGGTAGACCAGCGCCTGCACCAAATCATGTCGGGCATCCACCAGCAGTGTGTGAAGTACGGCAAGGAAGCTGGCTACGTAAACTACGTCAAGGGGGCCAACGTTGCCGGCTTCATGAAGGTCGCTAAAGCCATGCTCGCGCAGGGCATTGTATAGAGCTCGACGAAGTCAAGGTCT
>CAMOWH010000078.1:0-10082 GCA_946628315.1 uncultured Prevotella sp. | reverse complement strand
GAAACACGGCAAAGGACACGCAGGGCTGCATCCTCGTGGGCTTGAATCTGAAGAAGGGCATGGTGCTCAACTCGCGCAAGTACGTTGAAATCATCAAATCTAAGATTGTGGAAGCCAAGGACAAAGGCGAAGCGGTGTGGATAGAGATTAGATGAAATCATGATTAAATGATGGTAGCCAGCCACGACGGAGACAATTATCAGCGTTTCTATGTGGCTGGCTACTATCGTTTTTACAACTACAAGTTCAGCTTCAAGCACCGCATGGTGAACGGCCTCTCAGAGTATTGGCTGGTGGAGAAATAACAATGAATGCTTACCGTTCTTTCAGGAAACGCTTCAACAGAAAGGCGAGGAAATAGGGGAAGGTGTAGAACTGACCGTTCCAGCCGATGTTCTTGTAGCCCAGTTTTATGCCGTATTTCACATCTGGATAAGAGTTCCACTTGATGAGATTGTTCAGCGAGGCAGTTGCACCATCCTTGGCTTTCACCTCCACAGGCACCAAAGAATCGGCATCGCGGACAAAGAAAACCATCTCTATGGAAGGGTTGTCGTGTTTGTAGAAATACAGCTGCTCGTAACCTGACTTGCGGAGCATTTCGCCAACCACATTCTCGTAGATGGCTCCTTTGTAGGTGCCAAAGTTCTTGTTGGCTCGCAGGTCTTCCTGTGCTTCCTCATCGAGCGAGGCAATGAGCAGGCCTGTGTCGTGAAAATAGATTTTGTAGAAGTCGTTGTCGTAATTGCCCTTTAAAGGCAGCTCCACATTGTTCAGACAATAGCATACGTTGATGACACCAGCTTCTTTCAGCCATTCCACAGCACCGATGTATTCTCTATTCCTGGCTCCCTTGGCAATCTTCGTAATCTGATATTTCTTGTTCTCCTTAGCCAAGAATGTGGAAATATGGCTATAGACGGCAAGAATCTTAGCCTTGTCGGTCTGCTTTGCATATTTGGTGATGTCCTCCTCGTAGTCTTTTAGTAGCTGGCGCTGCAACTTCAAGGTTCCTCCGTAATGTCCGTTGTCGATATACATTTTCACTACTTCGGGCATACCGCCGAGACTCATGTAGTCGCGAAAGACATCAGTCATTGCATCCAACTCAAGCTGTGAGAAAGGTTGCAGGCTCTTCATGTGCTGATAAAGGTCTTCTATCTGTGATGGAGAATATCCCTTCGCCCACAGGAACTCCTCGAAGTCCATTGAGTGCATCTCGAAGTCTTCCTTATAACCTACGGCGTTGGATTCAATCTCCTCATAATATATGCCCATCAACGAACCAGAACAGATGACATCGTAGCGACGATCCTGACAGAAGGACTTGAGCGACGTGGCACAGTCGGGACACTTCTGCAACTCGTCGAAAAAGATCAGCGTCTCATGCGGAATGAATTCCCATGAGGGTTCAAGTATTGAGATGTTCTTGATAATCGTTTCCACCTCATAGCCATCATCAAAGATTGCTCTGAACTTCTTCTGAAGAACAAAGTTGATTTCGATAACTGATTTGTAGTTGGCTTTACCGAAGGCTCTGATAGACTCTGTTTTACCAATCTGGCGGGCACCTTTTACAATCAGCGGCTTTCTTTCCGGGTTGTTTTTCCAATCCAAAAGATACTTGTCAATCTTTCTTTTAAGCAGTTCCATACCCATTAAATCACATTTTCGGCTACAAAAATAAGCAAAAAATCACATTTTCGGACATAAAAATGGGCAAAAAAATCACATTTTCGGAATTATTTCACCTCTTCCCTACTCTATTATCGGCTGATTTCCTTATGCGTGGCTTCACTTTTTCTGACCATAACAAAAAGCGCCGGGTCTTGATGACTGGGCGCTTTGTTGATGGTTATTGGAATCTGCGGTCTCGTTATGTATGTCTTGTCATCATTCGTTTCAGTCTTGTTCTTCCAGCCAACGGGTGAGTACCTTGCAATACTCTTCGTAAGCATCGATAAAGCAGGTGTGGCGGGAATGCCGGAACAGATGCCATTGGCTGTCGGGTATGTTCTCGTAGAGCGAGGCTGCCACAACGGGTGTGCAGATGTCGCGCGTGCCACTACAGATGAGGACGGGTAGAGTGATCTGGCAAAGCTTGTCGGTGTACTCGAAATCCTTCAGACTGCCAAGTGGCTGATACTCATTGGGGCCCCAGCCATAGAGATAGGCTTCTGTGCCTGAGCGCTTCGGACGTCGGAGACATTCGGGGGAGTGTTCATCGACACTGATGACATATTGCTCAAAGTAATGGTCGTTGGCTCGCAGATAGGCGGGATCGTCCCACTTGCCCGTGGCTTCCGCCTGACGTATCGCTTCCTGGTCTTCCTCCGCCATGTATTTGATGAGCCTATGCTGTTCGCTTGCCCATAGGCTGCTGGAAGCATGTCCCGAAGAAAGAATTAGCGACTTTACCCCCGATGGTTTGTTGTCTATGACATAGGCGATGGCCTGCATGGCTCCCCATGACTGACCGAGGATGTGCACGGTGTCCAGATGAAGGTGTTCGCGGATGGCGATGAGTTCGTCTATCCAGGTCTTTTGTGTCCATAGCTCAGGATGACCGTCGAGATAGGAATTGCCACAGCCTATCTGGTCGTAGGAGATGACTTGCCGTCCTGTTTCGGCGATACTGTCGAGTACCTCGAAATAGTTGTGTGTGCTTCCGGGACCACCATGGAGCAACAACAGAGGTGCTTTCTCCGATTCCTCGCCCACTATGCGGTAGTAAGTCTGGTGTCCCAAAAACGGCATGTAGCCTTCTGTGATTTTATTGTTCATTATGTATATATTTTGATTAGTCAGTTAAAGAAGCCATTCACTTTTTGAGGGCATCACTCACACTGCCAGCTTCAAGCAGCCGTTGCTTCGCCTCTTCATAATCGAGACAGAGAAGTTCCTGAAGCATCCGCACACCACGATCCACAAGCTTGGTGCTTGTCAGTTGCATATTCACCATGCGGTTGTCACGGACGCGTCCCAACCGGATCATGAGTGACGTGGAAATCATGTTCAATACCATCTTCTGCGCCGTTCCGCTCTTCATGCGACTGGACCCTGTTATGAACTCGGGGCCTACGATGGTTTCTATCGGATAGTCGGAAACGGCTGCCAGAGGGGTGTCGGGATTGCTGGTGATGCACCCTGTAAGCATATTCTTCTTTCGTGCCTGGCTGACGGCACCAACCACGTATGGCGTAGTGCCGGAAGCAGCAATGCCCAGCACCGAGTCATCTGCGGTAGGATGGTATGCCATCAAATCACGCCAACCCTGCCCGGCATCGTCTTCTGCCTTCTCGACAGCATGGCGCAAGGCACGGTCTCCCCCTGCTATGATGCCTACGACCCATGAGTCGGGCACGCCGAACGTGGGAGGCAACTCACTGGCATCGAGAACGCCCATACGTCCACTGGTGCCAGCACCGACATAGAAGAGTCTGCCACCCCGTTTCATCCTCGGTTCTATGGCTTCCACCAACGCCTCAATCTGCGGGATTGCAAGCTTGACGGCATCGGCAACACCAGCGTCTTCCTCGTTGATATGCGCCAGCAGCTCTGCTACCGACATCTGTTCCAGATGCCTGAAACGGGATTCTTGTTCGGTAATCTTCCGGTTCATCTTAAACGGCATTTATATATGACTTGCAGGTCACACTCTATTTCTGCAACAAAAATAGTAATTATTCCTCAGAATATCACATCATGTACAAATAATTTTTCCATCTAAATTGACGCAGCACAACATCCACCTGTAGGGACAAGCATTGTGTCCATCCCAACGGCAAGCGATTCTCTACAAGAAGGGGTTACATCAAATTGGACTCCCAATTAACAAAATGAGGATGATTTATTCACAGAAGGTGACGGTCTGTGTCTCCCAGTCCATTTCCTTGATGGTGGCAATAGATTCTACCTGGTAGCCCTCTTCGCGCAGCTGTCTCCCGCCTTTTTGCTGTCCCTTTTCCACAGCGATGCCGATGCCCACCACCTTGCCTCCAGCCTGATGCACCAGGTCGATAAGTGCATGGACGGCCTGACCGTCGGCGAGGAAATCATCGACTATCAGCACGCGATCCGTGGGGTGCAGGTAGGGCATCGACACAAACACGCTGTTCATCTTCTTGTGGGTGAACGAGTAGGCCTGCGACACGTATTTGTCGTCGGTGCTGTTAGCCGTCTCACTCTTCTTGGCAAACACCACGGGCACATCGTACAGATGGCCCAGCATCGTGGCTATGGCAATGCCACTGGCCTCAATGGTCAGCACCTTGTTCACTACGACGCCATTAAACCGACGTTTCAGTTCGCTGGCTATCTGACGGATAATGCCGATGTCTATCTGATGGTTCAGAAAGCTGTCAATCTTCAGGATATTACCCTGCACGATGATTCCGTCTTTCAGTATTTTCTCTTCAAGGAAGTTCATGGTCTGTATGAGTTTTTATGTGTCCCTGACCTGTCATTGTCTGTCGAGCTCAGGTTCTTTGATTATCTTTCCACGACAGAAGCGGTGCACGATCTGGCGGTCGTCGCCCAGATAGATGTAACGCTCCAGGCGCTCTAATAGCGAGTAGTTGTCGAAATTCAGGTCGCTGTCGTCAATGACAAGTGCGTCGAACTCGTAGCCTGGCTCGAAGCTTCCCACACGTCCGAAGAAGCTCCCCGCCGACTTGGTGGCAAGCCAGAACGCCTCTGACAACGAGAGGAATGGCCGGTGGTGATTCTTCTGATAGTGCATCTTGCTCACCTGTATGGCATAGACCATCATGCGGAAGATGCTAAGGTCGTGTTCACCGCTGATGTCGCTACCCAGTCCTACTTTCAGTCCTTCGTCGAGGAACTTTCGGATGGGTGCCATGCCCGACGCCACATTGAAATTCGATGTGGGACAATGTGCCACGACCACCTTGCGGTGCTTTTTCAGTGCCAGTTCTTTTTCGGCAGTCCATACACAATGCGCCATCACGGTGGGTGTCTGTCCAAAGAGACCATATCGGTCATAGGCATCGCCATAGCAGGTGCTCTCCTTCTCCAAAGACTGCACCCAGGCAATCTCATCCTTGTTCTCAGAGAGGTGCGACTGAACGGGCAACTGATATTTAGCCGCCAGGTGGCCACAGGCGTGGAGCATCTCTGGCGTACACGACGGTATGAACCTTGGAGTGATGATGGGGCGAACCAACGAGTCTTCACTCCTCCTCCACTCTTCTATCAGCGTCTCATAGCCCTGCACCATCTCCTCCACCGACTCCTTGAGTCCTTCAGGGCAGTTGCGGTTCATGGCAACCTTGCCCACCAGTGCACCCATACCTGCCTCCCGGAAGAGACGCATCAGCAGACGGGTGCTCTCGGTATGAGTAGTGGCAAACACACAGGCACGCATGGTGCCGAAACGCCACAGGTCGTGCACAAAGCGGCGGTACATACGTTCAGCATAGGCCGTATCGGCATATTTCACTTCCTCGGGAAAGGTGTAGTTCTGTAGCCAAGGTAGGAGTTCCAAGTCCATGGCAATACCCTGATTGCGATACTGAGAGGCATGCACATGCAGGTCGTTCATGGCAGGAATGAGCAGACGGTCACCGAAATCGATGACTTCTGCTTCCTCATCGGCCAACGCCGACAAATCTGTCGCCACACCTTTCACGTGGCCATCGTCGCTCACGGCGACATAGCCGTTCTCCAGCACCTCGAAACGATTCTGCTCTTTCGTATAAAAGATGTGAGCTTTATAAATCTCTTCATTTCAGCATATTTTGTGACCGGTAATAACAAGTTAGTATCTTGTTTGTTCTCGTTGCTTCATAAGGTCTGCTGCAAAGTTACGAAAAGTCGGGAGCAAAACAAAGGAACTCGTTCCTTTTTTTACGAACTTGCATTGAAACATCGTCACCTGATTCTGTCCCAAATATATTATATTTTTGTGCCAGAAATGCAGTGAGCGGAATATCAAATCATATAAAATGATTAGAAATCCTTTTTCTACACACAAAAAAAGTTCAATGATGTTACTCATTGAACTCTTTGCGGAGAGAGGCGAGCCGGTCTAATTCGGTAAAACACGTAAAACAATAGAAAAGCCTTCAAATGTCTTTTTTCCAGAATGTCTATTAAGCAATAAGCAAAAATCTGTCAAAAACAGGTGTCAGAACAGTAAAGATTTGTTATTTATTGCCTTTTCCCCAGTGGAGTTCTCCTTTATTTGTCGTACCTTTGCAAAAGATTTTTGATGAACCAGTTTGGTAGAACTGTGTGAGAATGGTAATCCCTATAGCCACTCGCGAATCACTCCGATTGAATTATGACAAAGACAAATGTTTCAAGTCGAGTGACAGCTACCATCCTTTCCATGTCGCTGCTCACAGTGATGGCCGGAGCCGCCATTGCACCCGCACTGGGTATCATCAAGGCTCATTTTTCTTCAGCACCTGACATACTGGTGCAACTGATTGTCAGCATTCCTGCGCTGATGATTATCGTGACCAGCCTCTTTTTCCTGCCGCTGAGCCGTGTGATGCACACCCGTTCCATAGCCACAACGGGATTAATACTCTATGTCGTGGCCGGAGCGGGATGTTATTTCATGGAAGACATCTGCCTGTTATTGGCCATGCGGGCACTGCTGGGTGTCAGTGTCGGACTCATCATGCCGCTTTCCACGGGACTGCTGGCTTATTATTTCCCGCCGGAGCAACAGGCGAGGCTCATGGGGCTGTCGGCAGCCATGAACCAGATGGGAGGCGTGGTGGCAACGCTGCTGGCAGGACTGCTCTCAACAATAGAGTGGAACTATGCCTTCCTGGTCTATCTGCTGGGACTGATAGCATTGGTGATGGTGTGGCTGTGGCTACCTGACGAACAGCTGGACAGTGCCAACAAGCGCGGAGTGCCCTTCCAACCCCGGCAGCTGCTGAAGTTTCACCCTTCTGTCATCGGAATGCTTCTGCTGATGACGATATTCTTTATCTTCCCGACCAACTTTTCCATTGTGGCCAGCCGGCAGCAGTCACTTTCCACGGAAGTCATCACCGCCATCATGGTGGGGCTTGATGTCGTGGCTTTCTTTGTCGGGCTTGCCTTCGGAAGTATGATGAACCGGTTCCGCCAAAGCGTCAAATACTTCGCCCCGTTATTTTTCCTGCTGGGTTATGCGTCCTATCTCGTGCCGTCGGTGCCTATGGCTGTCCTTGGCTCGGCATTCATCGGTATGACCAACGGCGTAGGTGTTCCCTACCTGAACACCATTGCGAGTATCAAGGGCGGCAAGAACTCTGCTACGACGGTCATGCCGCTGCTTTCGGCAGCACTCTATCTGGGTCAGTTCGTCTCACCGCTGATTGTCATGCCCCTGTCAAAGGCACTCTTTGGAGCCGACGACATCGTGGCTCCATATAAGGTAGGCATCGTATTTTGTCTGATATTCCTCTTACAGGTGTATAGCACACGGCATTTCCAGAGCCTGCCTCCAGCCGTAAAAGAACAATAATTAAATAAATATATTATGAAGAAGTTATTTGCTTTTCTCGTTGGTGCCTGTCTCTCCATGGGAGCAACGGCACAAAAGACATTGACATTTGATGCCAATGCAGGTGTTAAGTCGTCGATGACCGCCTATGACGGCACGAATGTCAACTATACAGCCTACGAGCGGCTGTTCTATGTGACGAACATTGAAGATTCAACCTACCAGTTCCTCAATGTGTATGTGCCGGAAGGAGCTACACAGCAGACACCGATCTTCCTCCGTACCTATGTCGGCGGCTACATGGCTTCTCCTGCAGCACAGCCACAGGCTGGCGATGCTACGGGCAGGGCTCTGAAGGAAGGTTATGTGGTGGTGATACCAGGTACTCGCGGCCGTAATTCCTCCATTGTTGCTGATAAGGCATACGCCAAGATGCATAAGGGAGTGAAGAAGGGGCAGACCGTCTATACAGGCCGTGCGCCCAAGGCTATCCTCGACCTGAAATCAGCCATCCGCTATCTGCGCCATTTCGACAGGCAAATGCCAGGCGATGCCGAGCGCATCATCACCGACGGGACGAGTGCCGGCGGAGCAATGTCGGCTCTGATGGAAGCCACAGGCAACAATCCCGAATATGCTTCGTTGTTGAAAGCCATGGGGGCAGCCGACGAACGCGACGATGTGTTTGCTTCAGTCTGCTACTGTCCCATCATCGACCTCGAACATGCCGATATGGCCTATGAGTGGCTGTTCCAGAAGACAGACTCACGCCAGGCACTCGATGACTTGCACAAGGGCTACACCAAGGAACTGGCAGCCATGTTCCCAGACTATCTAAAAAGCCTGAACCTCCACAGGCCTGACGGTACACCTCTGACGGCAGACAACTACCTTGACTTTATCAAGAGCGAGCTTATCCGTTCGGCTCAGATAGCAAAGGATGCCGGTGCAGATATACCGGACAGCATTGGCTTCACGTTCAGCAGTTCAGCGGGAGGCATGTTTGCAGCTCCGATCAATGGAGGCCAGCGTCCACAGGGAATGCGTCCCATGCGTGGTGGCAGAAAGCAAGTGGGTGAATACATCACTGACCTCGACATGCAGAAGTATCTGAACTATGTGGTCACTACCCAAGCCTTGAAAGGCGTTCCTGCCTTTGATAGTCAGATAGAGGGCGTCAACAACGCCAGTGGCGAGAATGAGGAATTCGGCAATGAATCGGGAAACAGTGTGAATTTCACCGATTATACGGCTCAGAAGAACGGAACCAGCGTCAGTGATGCCATCCGTCAGAACGTGCGTCTGATGAATCCCATGAGCTTTATCGGTGACGGCATGACAAGCATCGCACCACATTGGTATATCCGTCACGGAGCACGTGACCGTGACACGGCTTTCCCTGTGCCCGTCAATTTCGCCACCAAGCTCCAGAATGCCGGCAAGGACGTGAACTTCCTGCTTGCTTGGAATCGTCCACATAGCGGCGATTATGCGCTCGATGAACTGTTCCTGTGGATAGCAGAAATCACGAAATAGATGAATCAAGTAGACTTCAGTAAATATAAAAAAGACATGAGAAAGATAGCGTTAATACTCGTAGTATGCTTAGTGTGCATGACAGGCTGCGCCCAGAAGAAGGCCGGTGAACGTGGTCCTCGCCAAGGTGGTCACATGGTGATTAACAAAGATTCTGACAGCGTTTTCGTGGCGTTGAAGAAAGAGACCCTGGACAAGTTCAAGCAATTCACCTTCAACGACGAACAGACAGGAAAGACGATGGAGTATAATCTGCTGATTCCTGAAGGTGCCGAGGCTGGTGAGAAGCTTCCCCTGGTGCTCTTCATGGCCGATGCCAGCACCGCAGGTAAGGAGGTGACGGCTCCGCTTACGCAAGGGTATGGTGCCTTGGAGTTTGCTTCTGACAGAGATCAGAAAGAGCATCCTTCATTTGTGCTGGTACCACAATATTCCGATTGGGCCGTGCAGGATGACTGGAGCACCACCGACGAGGTGGAGATGACCATCCGTCTGCTTGATGCCGTCTGCAAGGAATACAATGTAGACACCAACCGCCTGTATACCACCGGACAGTCGATGGGAGGCATGATGTCGTTCTATTTCAACATCACCCATCCCGACCTCTTTGCCGCTTCGCTCTTTGTCAGCAGCCAGTGGGACACCTCGAAGATGCAGGACTTCGGCAAGAAGAAATTCTTCTACATCGTAGCCGGTGGCGACCAAAAGGCATCGGGTGGTATGCAAAAGCTGACAGAAGTGCTGAAGGAGAACAATGCAAGGGTTGACTCCGCATCGTGGAGCGCCAAACTTCCATCGTCGGAACAAGAGAGGTTAGCGAAAGAGTTGATTGCCCGTGGCGGCAACGTCAACTTCATCAAGTGGGAAGCAGGAAGCGTGCTTCCTGAAACAGGACGTGCCATGGAGCACATGGCCTCGTTCGACTATGGCTATAAGATTGCCGCGGTCAGAGATTGGTTATTCAAGCAGAGCAAGAAATAAAGTACCACATCGTTAACAGATATATTTATACCCCAGTTCGGAATAAGAAAGTCGCATAAAAAGTTGGTAATCTGAGATATTTTTTGTACCTTTATAT
>CAMOWH010000077.1:0-10106 GCA_946628315.1 uncultured Prevotella sp. | reverse complement strand
CTGGTATGAAATGTAACACACGTCTATCGCGGCGAACCTGGCAGCCTCGGCATCGAAGGCCGCATGGTCGGCATTGCCACTGTAAGCTGCGGCAAAGGCATCCCAGAAGGCCAGCAGCTGTTCACGGCTCATGTGGATGATGTCGCGCATGCGCTGAAACTGCGAGTATATCTGCGTGATCAGGAACAGGTGGCCGATGTCGAACATGGGCAAGCCATGACTGAACCATCCCAAGTCAATCCAGTAAGGTTTCCCTTCGCCCGAGACAATCAAGTTACCCGTCTGATAGTCGCCGTGAAGGCAGGTGGGCGCATCGTCCAACCCTTCTACAAAGGCCAGCAGTTTCTGTTTGTCGGCTTCGTCAGCGAAGTCAGCAGCGCCGATAGCTTTCAGTGCCCCCTCCTTGTGGCTGGGGAAGAAAGCTGTGTCGCAGGTCGTAGCGTGCAACTTCCTACCCTCAGAAGCCAGCAGGGCGGCGATCTCACTGATGCGCGAAGGGTCATCGGCACAGATTCGGGAGAGCGACTTCTTGCCTTTGATGCGTTCGAAAGTATAGCCGTAGGCATCGCCCACACGAACAATATCAAACATACGTGGCGTAGACAACCCCAGGTCGAAGACGTGCTGCGAGGTTTCCACTTCTCGCTTCACCGTACGTTCGTCGCTCATCGACGATCTATTCACTTTCAGCAAGATGGCGGGATTGTCGGGATGTACATACGTCTTCCCTATTCCTCCTTCGCCCACTTGGGTCCACGAATTGATGTCAATGCTCTTTAAGTCCATAATCTCTTGGTTTAGTATATTGTATATTTCATCCTGAGTTGCTGTTGCTCCTCTTTCGAGAAGCCCAACTGGTTCTCGATATAATCAGACAGCGAGCCATACTTCTGGTCTATCAGGTCGAGTGTCGCCTCGAAATTCTCTCGGCTCACGCCAATCATGGCGCGGATGAAGGCTACGGCCTCCTGCCCTCCACCCTGCTCACGCACCTTTGCCGTCATCGCCTCCACCTGACGAGCATAGCTCTGGTTGGAGAGGTTGAAGTCCTCCACGATGGTCTCTCTGTCGGCTCCGAGAGCCGCCAGTAGGAATGCCGATGCCCATCCGGCGCGGTCCTTGCCCTGTGAGCAGTGCCAGAGCACGCCCCCCTTGGCACGGAGCACGCCACGCAAGAACGTACCGTAGTAGCACTGAGCCAGACTGTCGGTCACAATGGCGGGATATAACTTGCGGGCCATCGTCTGTGCTTTGGGATCAAAAGCATACTTCATGAGAACCTTCATCATGTCCTTCATATCCACGCTGGCCGTATCGGAACGGCCCGAGGAAGCGAAGCCCTCGATGAAAGCCGTCGGAAGCGTGGAGAGATGGGTATAGCTGACGCCGTCGATGATGCGGTCGGGGGCGGCATTGGCTTCAGCCTCGAAACGGAAGTCGAACACGTTGCTCAGCTGATACTTCTCTTTCAGCACAGCCATGTCGCTGTCTGTGGCTTTAGCCAGGCATCCGCTACGGATGAGCATACCCGTACGGACAGTCTGCCCGTCGTGCATCACGAGCGTGCCCATGTCTCGGGCATTCTCGATGCCCTCAAAGGCGATGGCACGCTGCGAGTGGGCTACTTGGGCGGAGAACGTCATCGTAAACAAAACAATAGCAGTAGCAAATTTATCTCTTTTCATTCTTCACTTTACTCTGGTAAGTATTTGTCGAATATCTGCAGCAGCGGCCCGCTGAAGGCATGCTTGCCGTCACTCATCTTGCTGATAATAAACGCCAACTTCGCGGCGATGTAGGGATGCAGTTTCCTCACTTCGGCATCCAGCACTTCTCGAGAGTCGGTGCCATAATAGACTGGTGCGAAGGCATCCCAGTGGGCCCGCAGCGTAGCGTTGTCTAAATGGAAGATGCCGTCGGCCCGCTCAGGGCTGAGGAAGTGCGTCGAATAGTACATCATACCGAGGTCCCATTCGGGCACTCCGTATGCAAAGTCGCCCACGTCGATCCAGAGGTCACGCTGTCCGTCGGTGATAATGTTGCCGATGTGCAGATCGCCGTGCAGACAGGTAGGCGTAGAGGGCACGGTGTCGATGAAACGGTGGAAACGGTGCTTGAGTTCATCGGGGAACTGCTCCAGCCGGTCGATCCACTCCCGCACCAGCTCACGCATGTCAGGCAGTCGCGTCGTGTCGGCAGGTGTCTGGTGTATGCGCTTAGCCAGTCGGGCGAAACGCTCCGAGAGGGTCACCAGCTGATCGGGTTCCTGCGAGATGATACGAGTGAACGAACGCTTGGGGCTGATCAGTTCATACTCCGCCCCGAAGCGCTCGCCGTCGGTAATCAGCCGGATAGGCTGCGGTGTGGGCAGCCCGCTCTCATAGACCAACTGGTTGATGCGGAATTCCCTGACAGCGTTGTCGGCGGCCATACTGGGCATGAACAGTTTAGCCAGCGTCTTGCCATCCTTATGGTTATAGGTGAGGGCCGTCCCGCCCTCACCCGTCTGAACATAGTCGTTCAGATCGATTCTCTGTACTTCTTCTACCATGTGTAACAGCTTCTTCATACGTATATCCTATTTGACTGCAAAGATAGTGAAAAAAATTCCGATTACGTCAAACGAATGCGAATTTATTTGCGGTCTTGAGCGCAATTTGTAATTTGAAATAAAGAGAAGTGCAACATGTAACATACTATTGAAAATGGGATTGTCATATGTTAACAAGTCTTGAATCGACGTCTAAACTATTAATGCATATTAATTTAATCAGCGTTTCCAGCGATTTGAAAAATAGCTGGTGTTATTTTTTGTATTCTCCGAGGTTATTCTTCGCCTAAATGCTAATTTTGCAACAACGAAAGCGAACCGTCACAGGGCGATGAGACACCTGCCAGCGGACGGAGAGAAAACCGTAAGCGGACTTCGACTTTCCTAACGGCAAACTCCGACTTTCCTGACGGCAAACTGACGCTTTGCTGACGGCAAACTTTCGACAGAGAGAGAGTAATAACCATTTAAAAAGTAATGTTATGGCAGAAAACAAACTGGTCTATGCTGATTCGAGTGGGTTGTCATGCGGCAGGTCATGGGGAAGATGTCCTGCACTCGCCGATGAAGGCACGGAAGATAGGCATGGCCGCGTCGTAGGTCATGAACAGCGAAGCATTGGCGTTGTTCTGACCCTTGCCGATGTGCTTCACGATGGCAGCTTCGGGATGGAACTGTATGCCGATGGCACATTCCTTGTCGGTGCGCTCAATGCCCTCTATCATGTCAATGCCCGACACGGCGGTCGTCGCAGTGATGCGCAGGGGCGTTCCCTCGGTGCTGAGCAGGGCCTGGTGGTGCCAGGAGGGGCAGCCGGTGAGCGTTGTCGTGCCAAAGTAGCGGGCCAGTAGCGAGCCGTCGGTCAGCGTGACATTGTGCGGCGTGTAGTCGCGGTAGGTTTCTCCTTCGGCCTTCTCGCGGCGGTGCTCATAGTGATAGGGCAGTCCCTGTGCGGCGAACCACGTGGGTATGTCCTGAATGATGGTGGCTCCAGACACCACGCCCAACAGCTGCGCTCCCCGGCAGAATCCGATGAGGGGGATGTCGTGGTCGAGGCAGTAGGTCATGGTCAGGAAGTCCGACACGTCGCGAGCGGCGTTGTAGTCTATCTCGGCCTCGATGTGATGCCAGTCCTGCGGTTCTGCCAACAGTGTGGGGGATATGTCCTCACCACCGGTAAACACTACGCCGTCTACGTCTTTCAGCACATCGGCAGCGTTCGAGTCATCATAAAGTTGCGAGCGTACCAGCGCACCGCTGGCATTGCTCAGATAGCCGATACCCTCAGCGTCGATACACGCCGTTGATAGGACACTGCCGTCGTAGTCCAGATACCCGGCCTTCACCTGTGGCAGCACCGTTACCGCGACTCCCGCCTCACGGAAAGCCTCGACAATGTTTGTGCAGAAGTCGTTGTCGGTGTCGGCCCGCCAGGCTATGGCTATACGCAATTCCTTCTCGCTGCTGTCCGACGGGTTGTCGTTGTTGCTGTATGCGGCGGATATAGTTATGCAGTGGATACAGAAGATGGCGGCGAGCACCCTATTCATCATCGTTTTCATTGTCGTTTCGTTTTTGAATTGTTATGCATCTTATTAATTGTTACACATATACTTTTCCAACCTTTTTAGTTACACCTTTTTATATTATATGAAATTTCTATAAGTCAAACAAGAGCATATCTCGCCAGCAGGCCTATCAGTGCCATGTGGGCGGGATAGTAATAGTAGAAGAACTTGCCGAGCCACTTCAGCCGTCCCCGCTGGCCGTTGTACATCGCCAGCAGCGGCACTGCCAGCCAGCAGGCCAGATGAACCATGCCGTAAGTAGGGCTGTGGAAAATGAAGAAGGCGACGGCATAGAGCGAGATGATGGCCATCATCCAGAGCATCTGCTTGTGGAAGCAGCCCCGGTTCCGCCCTATCATGAGAATAGCCAGCGGGGCCGCACAACTCCAGTCGGAGGTGCAGGTGAGCAGACAGGCCACCAGGGTAACAGCCACCTGCTGCCATCGGGCCAGCGGCATGTCCCAGACCCGGAGCAGTATCAGTCCCCACAACAGCGGCCAAGCAATACTCGTGGCATTGAAAAGCAGGTTGCTGAGCGGGTTGAAGCCCGACATGTTGAAGTAGCAGAAAGCGAAGTGGCTCACCACGGCCAGCATCAACAGGCGGCGCAGATAGCGGCGGAAGTCGTGCGTATGGTAATAGCCCTCGGCCACGAAGAATATCATCATCGGTGCCGTCAGCCGTCCGATGCAGTGCAGACCTATCTGGAGCGGCGTCTCCGCCTGCTCATAGGTCTCGATGCCTACCCATGCCAGATGGTCAATCGTCATGGCGATGATGGCTATCACTTTCAGCGCATTGCCGCTTAGTCCCTTCAACATCGTTTTCTGCTATTGTAATGGCGTTAACTTCAGATGGACATAGATATTAAACCCCAAAATCATCATTGATTCCTTTTTTTCTATCTTTATGCCATAAATTATATTATTGCTTATTTCAGTTTAGAATCAGTTTCACACGGAAGCCGCGCTTGGTCTCCTCCTCCACCACCTGACGGCACTGCCCGGAGAGTTCACTCCGCTGGGCATCGTCCAGCGGAGTGGCGGTCATCTGCTCTACCATAAAGTCGAGGGCGGTCTGGAGCGACTGCTCGCTGTGGGTGATGCGCACGGTGATGGGGCGGTACGGGGCCATTGGGCCGTCGAGCATCTGGTCGATCAGTCGATCGGCCGTCTCCTGTTTTTCGGCGATGCCGTACTTGTGGCAGAAGGCGCCGACGGCGGAGTGCATACCGAGGAAGTCGAAGTCGGGTCCGTCGATCTCG
This sequence comes from uncultured Prevotella sp., assembly GCA_946628315.1. Classification (GTDB taxonomy): domain Bacteria; phylum Bacteroidota; class Bacteroidia; order Bacteroidales; family Bacteroidaceae; genus Prevotella. Next base: position 4,723 of record CAMOWH010000077.1, on the reverse strand, counting down.
AACACCTCCTTGCGGATGCGCTGGATGAAGGCCTTGGTGGCGCTGTGTATTGGGGCCCCGAATATCTGTTCGGGCGTGCCGTCCTCATGGATGTAGCCGCCCGACATGAAGAAGATGCGGGTTGACACGTCGTGGGCGAACTTCATTTCGTGGGTGACGATGAGCATGGTCATCCCTTCGTTGGCCAGTTGGCGGATGACGCTGAGCACCTCGCCCACCATCGTCGGGTCAAGGGCCGAGGTGGGCTCATCGAAGAGTATCACCTCGGGCTTCATGGCCAGGGCGCGGGCGATGGCCACGCGCTGCTTCTGTCCGCCGGATAGGCTCGACGGATAGACGTCGGCCTTCTCTGCCAGCCCCACCTTGCGCAGCAGGGCCAATCCTTCGCGCCGTGCCTCCTCCTCGGGTTGGCGGAGCAGTTGACAGGGGGCGAAGATGACGTTCTCCAGCACCGTCTTGTGCTCGAAGAGATTAAACGACTGGAACACCATGCCCATCTTCTGCCGCAGGTGGTTGACGGGGTAGCCCCGGGCAAGTATGTTCTCGCCGTCGACGACGATACTGCCGCCAGTGGGCGGGTCGAGCAGGTTGAGGGCCCGGAGGAAGGTGCTCTTGCCCGTACCTGAGGGGCCGATGATGGAAATAACCTCGCCGCGACGGATGTCGACGGTGATGCCGCGCAGTACGTCGAGCGTGCCGTAACTCTTCCGCAGATTGGAGATGCGGAGGAGGGGGGCATGGGGATTGGCAGCATGACCCAAGCCTGGGCCATGAACCGGTCCCCATGACCCGGCAGCACTACGGCGGAGGAAGAGCCACGCACCGCCACCTATTAATATAATAAGGAGCCCCACAGCCCAGGGCCAGACGCTGCCGTCGGGCTCCGTAGCCGTCGGTTGCGAGGGGTTGGTGAGTATTCCGACCTCGCCCTTGCGGGTGATGAGCACGATATGCGACTCCACGTAGCCGTCGGAGAAGAGCACCTGCTTCTGCCGCTCCTCGGTGACACTAATAGCACCCATGGCCATGTCAGCCTTGCCCGTCTGCACGGCAGGAATCTGTGCGGAAAAGTCCATCACGAGGAACTCCAGCCGCCAGTTGCGGCGGTTGGCCCACTCCGTGAGGATGGCGGGCTCCAGTCCCGACATCTTACCAGAATTGATGAAGTTGAACGGCGGCATGACCGGATAGGTGGCCACGCGCAGGGTGCGCCCCGTGCCGCGCTGCTCGGGGACGTCGAGAGCCGAGGGGTCTTCAGACTGCTGCCAGTGGTCGTAGATTTTCTGGTAGGTGCCGTCGCTGCGAATGTCGGCCAGGAACTGGTTGAAGTCCTGCTGCAGGGCGGTGTTGCCTTTCTTGAAGATGGCACCTATGGGAATCGACTCCAGTCCGGCACCCACTGAGTCCACCTTGTCGGTGATCTCCCTCGAGAAGTTCAGCGTCAGGCTCTCGCTGCCCGCCACATCCACCTTGCCGTTCTCCAAGGCCGCAAACAGGTCGGTCATCGTGGCCATGCGCTGAATGTCGGCATCAGGAGCCATGTCGGTGACAGCGATGTCTTGTATGCTACCGATGATCACGGCCACACGCTTGCCTTTCAAAGCCTTGAAGACAGGAGGCACGTCGGCCGGAGAAGTGCCTGACGCAGTGGCTGCACCACTACCCACCAGCGTGGGCACATAGCACAGCATCCCTGCTATCAGTAGCGACACGGCTGCTGCGATGGCCTTCATTCGCTGCCGCTTGACCAGCGACTGGAGCAGCAGTCCGATAATCCAGGCCGCAACAAAATAGATGATAGCCGTAAGGATGAGGGGAAAGAAGGCGTCGAACGTACGGGAACGTATCAGGTCGGAGGCACGCGTCATGTCGGTCACGGCGATGTAGCCCACGATACTCGTGCCCTTCAACAGACTGATAAGCTCACCCTGATAGACGGGCATGACAGCCTTGACCACCTGCGGCAGCACAATCCGGAAGAACGTCTGCCTCGGGGTGAAGCCCAGCGCCAGACCGGCCTCCGTCTGTCCGCGGTCGATGCCCTGGATGGTGGTGCGGAGCATCTCGCTGATGTAGGCCGCCGTGTTCATAGCGAAGGTGACGATGGCCACCACGACACCCGTAGTGTCGAAAGGTGCCATCAGCACATAGTACATCAGCATGAGCAGCACCAGCACGGGCGTGCCCCGCATCAGGTCGATATACACCTTGGCCACTTGTCGCAGCCATGCCCGACGACTCATGCGCATCCAACACACCAGTCCGCCCAGCAGCGTACCCAGAATAGCCGCAAAGAATGTGATGACGAGCGTCACCTGCAGACCGTCTAGAATCATCCTGTAGCGGTCCTCCACAATCAGGTTGTTGCGGAAGCTCTCAGCTATCGAGGTGCAGCTCGTCAGCATAATATAACCGTCTGTCCCCATAATCCGTGGATAGTTTAATCCAACGGAATCTCAGGGTGCTGAACGGCCAGAGGTAATCCCTCCTGCGAGAGGTAGAACATGTAGAGAATGACGGGCTTCGTGCCGCGGTTCTCGCCGTGGTGGATAGTGTTCACCATCTCTACGACAGCCTCGCCCTCATGCACCGTTTTCTCCTTGCCGTCCTGTCCGATGATGGTCAGCTCGCCCTGCACCAGCACACCATAGTTCATCACAGGGTGGTGGTGCCAGCCGAGCTTCTGTCCTGCGGGGAACTCGTACTTCACGGCCACCAGCTCGGGGCGGCCCTGCAGGTAGTCGGGCAGTTCCACGCCGTCCCAGCTCTGACTGGTACGTATCAGTTCTTTACTCGACACTTTCTGAACAGGGGCATCTTCATTTGCGACAGCTTTCTTACAACCCGACATGACGGTCACAGTGCCACTGGCTACGAGGATGGTAGCAATCATCCATGATTTGATTTGTCTCATATTTGTTTTTTTTTGACTTAGTTAATACGTAGCTACACGTGCTTACCATGCATAGGCTAAGAGCGCATAAAGACGACACCGTTGATGTCGACCTTCTCGGCCACAAACTGCAGGCGCAGCATGCGGCGTTGATTACGGCCTATGTGGTACTCCTCCTCAAACGAGAAGCACTTTGCCTCCTCAAAGAATATCTCCTGAGTGTCAGGCTCTGACTGATTAGGCTTGGGCGGCAACTGGATGAGCAGACGGCCGCTCAGCGTAGACTGACGGATGAACCACTCGTACAACAGCATGTCTTCGCGACCTGGAGCAATGACTGTCACGTTGATGCTGTCGCAATATTTATCGAAGTCGGGCCTGTACTCATTATGCAATCGATGGGTGAGGCACTTGAAGTCTGTCAGCAGATACTCCTTTGTGTATCTGCCAGAACGATTGTCGCCTATTTGCAGTTTCTTGATTAATGACATAATTCCTAATTTTTACTTATTCTGCGTGCAAAAATATGCAATTTAAACGGAACTTACAACGAAAAAACGAGAAAAGCACACCTAATTGTTGCGACAAACAGCCCAATTGTGGACAAAACGGGTAGGACACCCCAAGAATCTGTCCAAAAAGTGGTGTGAATTACGGGGACAGGTTTGCTTGACCCAGGCCTGGGTCATGAACCTGTCCCCGTAATTCAGACAATCTTAAAGAGCCGTGTAAAGCCTGTCTCGTCAAACACCTTCGTGATGTATGGACTAAGACCTGTAAGCATGAGCGTGTTGCCCTTAGTGCGACCATCCTTCAGCAACTCGATAAACAGTCGGAGGCCACCGCTGCATATATATTTGAGACCACTGAGGTCGAGAACGATTTGACGATCACTACACTCAAACAGCGGGCCCATCTCTTTCTTAGCCTTTTTCACCTCAGAGGTGTCGAGCCATCCTTCAAAGTACATGACCATGCGGTCATCCTCTTCACATATCGTTGACTTAATCATTGTTGAATCCTTGCGTCTATATCTAAACTTGAAACCTGTAACCTGAAACTACCTGACGATGGTCTTCCGTCCGTCGATGATGTAAAGTCCCTTTGCAGGCAGGCTCTTCACACGACGACCCTGAAGGTCGTAGATGGCAGCTGTCGACGACTTTCCGTTTACTGCAGTACGGATATCCGTCGTTTCATCCTCAGCGACCGTCATCGTCTGACGGGTCCAACTGAGCACGGACCAGTTGGAGAGGTCGTCAGAGTCGAAGGTGCCGTTGGCAATCATCTCCTCTGTGCCCCCCTGTTCCATGCAGGAGAGGTCGTCGAGGTAGATATTGCCGCCCATCTTTCCAATAGCGAAGATGATCACATCGTGAGTATAGGTGGCCGCACAGGTCCAGGTATACTCTTGGAACTGCGTTGTGAGGTTTTGTGTAGCCAGATACTGTATGTCTGCACTGTTGCCCCACTGGTCACGGTTGGTGCTGGCGTCGAAGCGCGGCCAGATGGCGAAGTCGCTGGGATCGTCGGCACGCATGGTGGCCTTGATGACATAGTTCTTGCCCGCCTCCATCGGGATGGCGAGTTTCACGATGGCCTCATTGTCCCACTGGTTGCTGCCTTTGTTGGGGTTATTGAGCACCAGCACCTGATTAGGTCCTGTCGAGGCAGCGCTGACATTGATGGTCAGCTCGTGCTCCGTACCAAGGAAGTCGGTATAGGTGGCCTTGACAGTTCCCTGACCCTCGGCAGAGGCAGAGACGGTAGTGCCGCTGATGGTGAACTCACTACTGGTGAGGGAGCACTCATTGGTGAGGTTCTCGCGAT
>CAMOWH010000076.1:0-10227 GCA_946628315.1 uncultured Prevotella sp. | reverse complement strand
TATGTATCATGTGCAGGATGCCCAACAGGTTCTGTTCGCCCGTAATAAACACCTTGCGTTCAAAGGCCTCACGCCACAGCGACGGGTCATTGACCAATGCCAACTGCAATGACGATTCGAAGGGTACAAACATGATGACAAAGTCAACGGCCTCGCGCGGTGCCTTGATATACTTCGAGTAGTCCTTGCGTGCCAGTTCGGTGACGTGTGCCCTGACCGACTTGATGTGTTCCTGCAGGGCACGTTCCTTCTCTTCAGGTGTCTCGGCATTGACATAGCGCTGATAAGCCACCAGCGACACCTTGGAGTCGATGACCACGTCCTGCCCCTGAGGATAGTGCAGGATGACATCAGGCTGCATCTCGCGCCCAGTATCGTCATTCTTCATCGGGCGGCCTTGCTCGTCGCGCAGACGAGCCTGCACCTCATAGTGAATGCCTTCGGTCAGCCCTTGGGATGCCAGCAGGTCGCCCAAGATGATTTCGCCCATGTTGCCGCTGACCTTATTGTCGCGACGCAGCACGTTAGCCAGTCCCTCGGCTTTCTCGCTCATCTCGCGTCCCGTTTCCATCATCAGCCGCAGCTGTTCCTTCAGCGACGCCGTCTGTGCCGTATGGTCCTTGGTATTGTCGTTGATGGCCTTGCGCATCTCCGTGATGGCCTCCTTCAGGGGCTGGGTGATGGTTCCCATCTGTTCACGGTTCTCCTCCTTCAGCCGCTGAGCCTGAGCATCCATCAGCTGCTGAGCCATCACGCGCAACTGCTCCTTGGTGGTCTTCAACTGTTCATCAAACTGCTCGCGCTGAGCCCGCAACTGTTCTTGTCGTTGCTGCCCAAGCATCTGCATCTCGGTTTCCTTACGGGCCAACTCAACGGTCATCCGGGCTACCTTGGGACTCATCACAAAATAGAGCACCAGGGCACCCACCGCTATACCTATTAATATATATAAGACTATCATCATCCCTGCAAAGGTAAGCAATTATTCTGAAACTTCCGCATCTTCCGTCTGTGTTTTTGGCCAATTGACCAGATAGAGGCGTTCTGTGGCGCGGGTGAAGGCGGTGTAGAGCCAGTGGATGTAGTCGGGCGTCAGCATGTCGTCAGTCATGTAACCCTGATCCACATACACGTGTGCCCACTGACCGCCCTGAGCCTTGTGACAGGTGGCAGCATAGGCAAACTTCACCTGCAGGGCATTATAGTAGCGGTCCTCCTTCATCTTTTTCATCCGGTCCTGCTTCAGGGGTATGTCGGCATAGTCTTCCAGGACCTTGTTAAACAACTGTTCCTGTTGCTCTGCCGTCAGTGCCGGAGCCTCTGAAGTCAACGTGTCAAGCAATACGGTGGCCGTCAACTCGAGGGAGTCATAGTCAGGGAACGTCATGGTGACCTCGGCAAAGCGGAAACCATAGAGTTGCTGAACGTGGCGTACACGACGGACTACGGCACGGTCACCATTGGCTATGAAAGCCTGTGGCTGATGGCCATCAGCCACAGGCTGCTCACTCTTAATCCAATAATAGTTGTTCTTCACTATCATCAGCATGTCACCTGAACAAAGTTCCTCGTCTCGGTCAAGCACGCGATTGCGAATACCCTGATTATAGATGTTGGCCCGTTTGTTAGAACGTGTGATGACCATCGTCTCGTCCATTCCCACCCGCGAGTAGCTGCTGGCCAACTCGTCAATGAGGTCGTTGCCCGTCACCAGACGGATGTCCTGAAAACCGGAAAAGCGGATTTGAGGTAACTCGCAACCACCATCAGCCATCAGACGTCTGACCGCCGTTGCATTGTAAAGGATACCTGACTCCTGGCTCTGTCGCAGCACCTCGTTCAAGTCACACTCATGGACGTGCAGACCATAGAGCCGTAGCACCTCTGACATCAGTGCCGGACTCTCCACCTCACCGACGGGAGGCAACTGAGCCCGGTCGCCTATCAGAAGCAGCCGGCAGTTCCGTTCGTTATAGACAAACCGAACCAAGTCGTCCAGCAAGCCGTCGCGACTAATCATTGAAGCCTCGTCGACAATAAACAGCGTGTCGTGAGCACTATTGTAATTCAGGTCGAAGCCACCTTCCAGCGACTTCTGCCGATAAATGCGCCGGTGGATGGTATAGGCCGCATGGCCTGCATACAGCGAGAACACCTTGGCCGCACGTCCCGTAGGGGCCATGAGCACCATCTGCTGCTTCAACGACAGCATGGCACGGACAATAGCTGCTGCCAACGTGGTTTTTCCCGTTCCTGCCGAGCCACGCATCACCATGACAGCATGTTCCAAACGGTCAGTCATAAAGAGCGCAAAGGTCTCTATGGCCTGCTCCTGCTCTGCTGTCGGCACATGGCCAAAAGCCTCACGAATGCGATATTTTAACTCGTCAGTAATCATATTTAGGTGCAAAGTTAATCATTTTTCCGAAAAAAACATTATCTTTGCAGACGAAATGACAAACATTCAGAAAACCAATATCGTCTTGGCACTGGTCTGCGCCGTTTTGGCGGTGCTGTGTGTACTGAGCATACTTGACAAATGAGCAATCTTCGACTAATTATCCGCATAAGTTCCGGCAGTCTCTCGTTCACGACGACAGGGGCAGGACAGGTAAACTTTGAGCGCTATGCGCTGAAGAGCAGCATCTCAATGGCCGCCAACATGCGCGAGGCGCTGCGCAATACGCCCATGCTGGAAGCAGATTACCAGCACGTAGCCGTGATGGTGGACTCGCCCGTGCTGATGATGCCGGCAGACCTATACCGTGAAGACGAGCAAGAGGTACTGTATGGTCACACCTTTACCCGCCAAGAGGGAATGACAGTGGTCAACTATGTGCTGCCCAGTCTCAATGCGGTAGCCTTGTATACCATCCATCGTGACCTGAGACAAGTGCTCACCGAACGTTTCAGCAACGTCAGTCTGACACCTGCCATGGGACCTATCTGGAACCACCTGCACCAGAAAAGCTTCACTGGTTCCCGCCAAAAGCTATACAGTTACTTTCACGACCACCATGTGGAGGTCTTCAGTTTTCAGCAGAATCGTTTCAAGTTCTGCAACTCCTATTCCATCGGCAATGACCCCAACGATGCCTTGTACTTTCTGCTCTCGGCATGGAAACAGCTTGGGCTGGAACCTCGCGAGGACGAGCTACACCTATGCGGAAACCTGCCTGAACGTGAGCAACTGACAGAAGAGGCCCGCCGCTATGTAAAACGGGTCTTTGTTACCAATCCCTCGGGAGAGTTCAACCGTGCTTCGGTCACACAGATAGAGGGTATGCCATACGACTTGATGCTGTTCATTTTGAGAAATTAGGCGATGCGCATTATTACAGGAAAATACAAAGGACGGCATTTCGATATTCCGCGTTCGTTCAAGGCAAGGCCCACAACAGACTTTGCCAAGGAAAACATCTTTAACGTGCTGGTACAATATATCGACTTCGACGACTGCGAGGCATTGGACCTGTTCTCGGGTACAGGCAGCATCTCGCTGGAGTTGGTATCACGGGGTTGCCAGCGCGTAGTCAGCGTGGAATTAGACCGGGACCACCATCGTTTTATTCAGGATTGTATCAAAAAGTTGAACGACAATACCTGCATTCCTATCAGGGGTGATGTGTTCCGGTTCCTGAAATCATGCCGTCAGCAGTTTGACTTCGTCTTTGCCGATCCACCCTATGCGCTGAAAGAACTGCCTCAGATACCAGACCTGGTTTTCGACAAACAACTATTGAAAGACGACGGAATCTTTGTCTTTGAACACGGCAAAGACTATGATTTCTCACAACATCCGCACTTCATAGAGCACCGTCAGTACGGCAGCGTCAACTTTTCGATTTTCAGAGCAGCGGAGAAAGCAGACGAGTAAGGCTTTCCCATAAGCGCTGCACAAACTTTGGATGCATCCAGGAAGGAATATCATCAAGGGAGGTGCTCTGAGACAGGTCGTCGAGGAACACCTTTTTCAGTCGCAGGGCCGTTCCTTCGTCATAAATAAAGATGTTCGACTCAAAGTTGTTCTCGAAAGAACGGAAGTCAAGATTCGTTGAACCACAAGTGGAGAGTGCATCGTCAACGACCATCAACTTAGAATGTAGGAAGGCAGGCTCATACAGACAGACACGGGCACCAGCCTCACGGAGTTCACGGAGATAGCTGCGTGACGCCCACTCCGTGAATCGCGCATCAGAGTGCCGAGGGCAGAGCAGACAGACATCGATGCCTGTCATTGCTGCCGTTTTCAGGGCAAAGAGCACGGGTTCGTTGGGCAGGAAGTAAGGTGTCTCGATATAGATGTAGCGACGAGCAGCTGTGATAGCACGGACATAGCCCTGCATGATTTCCGGATAAGGGGTGACAGGCCCGCTAATGACAAGCTGCGCCAGACAGTTGTTGGTGGCAGGCTGCGCCCAAGTTGAAAGTTGAGGATAGTAGACGCGGTCGGTGATGAGTGTACGGTCAACGAAATACCAGTCAACAAGGAAAGCCCGTTGTAAAGCGTAGACGACACCTCCCATCACACGCAGCATCGTGTCGCGCCACTTCGTAGAGACATAGCGTTTGGCAATATTCATACCTCCGACATACCCCACCCGACCATCGATGACTATCAACTTACGGTGGTTGCGGTAGTTGAGTTTCGAAGTGAATGTGGGGAAGTGGACGGGGAGGAATGAATGAATCTCAACCCCTTCTTCGCGCATCCGTTCAAAGAAACTACGCTTGACCTTCCAGCAGCCGACATCGTCGTAGATGACTCGGACACTCACACCCTCACGAGCTTTGTCAATAAGGACATCTGCTACCAAGTTGCCGAAAGCATCGTCCTCGAAGATATACATATCAATGTGAATATGATGGGTGGCAGAAGCGATGTCGTGCAACAACTCTGGCAAGAAAGCATAACCGTCGGTCATGATGTCAACGGTATTGTCCTTGAACGGCAACGAGAGATTCTGGTTGATAAAGAGGTCAACCATCGGCTTATGGGCATCAGGCACACGAAGGTCCTGCTGTTCGACAAAGCCCAACATGGAACGCTTGGACAACTGGTCGAGGGAGCGCTGACTGACTAGCCGTTCACGACGGTGGTTCATGCCGAAGAAGAGATAGAACACAACACCTATCAGAGGCAGGAAGAGGATGATCAGTACCCAAGCCATCGTCTTGGCAGGTTGACGGTTGTCCATCACGACGTGGATAACTGCCAGTGCAATGATGCTCCACAGTAGTGTCATGCCTATGATATAAAACAATCCTTGCATCCTCCGTTCTCTTTATATTACTCTAAACGATGACGTCACTACCACGTTGCTTAGCCAGCGCATTACGCAACTCCTGTGTATCCTTGTAGTCGTCCATTAACTGTTTCAACTGTTCCCGATCTATCTGGGAACCCATTGTCTTCAGCTGTCGCTGAATCTCCTTCAGCCGTTGGTTGACAATGTCCATCCGGAAGTCAAGGATGAGGTGCTGAATCTTCTGTTGCAGGTCGGCAGTTGTGTATTCTTTCTTAAAACTCTCGCTGAGTTGATGGCGGTCTATACCCAAAGTGGCTGCCAGCTGACTGATTTGCGGGTCAGGATGCTGCATGAAGTAGCGGTCGGCCTGAAACCCCTCATCTGCGGCGTGCTCTACAGCTTCTTGCAAAATGCGGTTATAGAGTTCGTTGGAAAACTGGAGACCATCCTGTCCAAGGTCATAGCCTATATATTGCGCCACATTGAGGTCAATGGTAGAACCGTCTTCTGCTTCCAACCCAGGGAAAATGACCTCATGCCCGTGACGGACAATGCTTTGCACCAACAGGCGCTCAACCTCATTGTCAGAAGTGAGAGGTGAGAAATGAGCGTTAAGAGATGTTGCCGGTGATTGTGCTGATTCCGTGGCAGCCTCTAACCTTTCCGCCCTTGCTTCCTGCCGTTCCTGCTCCCTACGCTGCTCCTCACGGTCACCGGCAATATACTTATTGGTCTGGCTGATGAGTGTACGCTCGTCTACATCCAGACGACGGGCACATTCCGTAATATAGGTAGCACGGACTATGGGGTCAGGGATGACACTGACCGAGCGCACTATGCTATTGATGGCCTCGGCACGCTTGATGGGGTCCTTGACATTCTTCAACATCAGCTCGGTCTTGAACTGGATGAAGTCCGTCTGATGGTCTTCAATATACTGCTTGAACTGTTGAGCGGTATGTTTGCGGGCAAACGAGTCCGGGTCGTCACCATCAGGCAGGAGCAGAACCTTGATGTTCATGCCTTCCTGCAACAGCATGTCCGTTCCACGCATGGCGGCATGTATGCCGGCTTCGTCACCGTCATATAGCAGTACGATGTTGGACGTGAAACGACGCAGCAACTTAATCTGATAGACCGAAAGGGCCGTACCCGAGTTGGCTACGACATTCTCCAACCCACACTGGTGCATGGCGATAACATCAGTGTAGCCCTCAACCATATAGACGCAGTCTTCCTTGGCAATGGCCTTCTTGGCCTGATAGATGCCATACAACTCACGCTCTTTGTGATATATCTCCGAGTCGGGCGAGTTGACGTACTTCTGCTGAACACCCTTGGTGGCTGCATCAAGCTTTCGCCCACCAAAGGCCACCACCTTGCCACTGACGTTCAACCACGGGAACATAGCACGTCCTGCAAAGCGATCATAAATACCATGCTCGTTGGTGATACATAGTCCTGTCTTTACCAGAAATTCGTCCTTGAACCCCTTGCGATGGGCTTCGTTGACCAGTGCGTCACGTTTGGTCAGCGAGAAGCCTAACTGGAACTTCTCGATAATGTCGTCGCGGATGCCACGGCTCCGGAAATACTGCTTGCCAATAGCCATACCATCTACATCGCTCTTCAGGATATCATGGAAATACTGACAGGCCCACTCATTGACCACAAACATGGACTCACGCTCGCTTTGTTCACGTTTTTCATCATCCGTTAGTTCACGCTCCTGAATCTCAATATTGTACTTTTTTGCCAGCCAGCGCAGAGCCTCTGGATAAGTAATCTGCTCATGCTTCATCAGGAAGTTGACGGCATTGCCGCCCTCGCCACAGGCAAAGCACTTGCAAATCTGACGGGCAGGTGACACCATGAACGACGGTGTCTTGTCATCGTGGAAGGGACAAAGTCCCTTATAGTTAACCCCCGCCTTGCGCAGGTTAACAAACTCGCCAACGACATCTACGATGTTGACGGCATCCATAATCTTATCGACTGTCGCACGATCAATCATAATTGCCGACAAAGTTACAAAAAGTCGAGCGAAAAGCCAAATTTATTTGAACTTTTCCGAGACGCAGTAACTTCTCCGAAGGAAAAGTTACGAAAAGTTGATAGAAAAACCAAATGAACATTGCACAAAACACAAGGTTTGTGCACAAGAGGACGGTTTTTGTGCATTTTATTTGGCTGTGTGCGCAAAAAAACGTACCTTTGTGCCCGATTTCGAAATTTCAATATTATACATTATTAATAATATGGCTTTAAAGATTGTTGTGCTGGCCAAGCAAGTGCCAGACACCCGTAATGTGGGTAAGGATGCCATGACGGCCGAAGGTACCGTCAACCGTGCTGCCCTACCCGCTATCTTCAATCCAGAAGATTTGAACGCCTTGGAGCAGGCCCTTCGTCTGAAGGAGCAGAATCCAGGCTCTACAGTAGGAATCCTCACGATGGGTCCTCCACGTGCAGGTGAGATTATCCGTCAGGGACTTTATCGTGGTGCCGATACGGGTTGGTTGCTCACCGACCGCCTGTTTGCCGGTGCCGACACATTGGCTACCAGCTATGCGCTGGCTACCGCCATCAAGAAGATTGGCGACGTAGACATCGTTGTAGGCGGCCGTCAGGCCATCGACGGCGATACCGCTCAGGTAGGTCCGCAGGTAGCCCAGAAGTTGGGTCTCAACCAGGTGACATACGCTGAGGAGATTCTGAAGGTAGAGAACGGCAAGGCACTCATCCGTCGTGTCATCGACGGTGGTGTGGAGACCGTAGAGGCTCCGCTGCCCGTAGTCATCACCGTCAACGGAAGCGCTGCTCCCTGTCGCCCACAGAACGCCAAGCTGGTCATGAAGTACAAGCGTGCTACCTGTCCGATGGAGCGTCCTGCCGAAGGTACCGCTTATGACTATCTGTACGACGAGCGTCCCGAACTGACGCTGAACCAGTGGTCGGTGGCTGATGTGGATGGTGATGCTAATCAGTGTGGACTAAGCGGTTCGCCTACGAAGGTGAAAGCCATCAAGAACATCGTGTTCCAGGCTAAGGAGTCGAAAACTTTGACGGCTTCTGATGCAGATATTGAGGGAATGATCAAAGAATTGTTGGACGAAAAGATTATTGGATAAGAGATATGAATAATGTATTTGTTTATGTTGAGATAGAAGGTACACAGGTACAGGAAGTATCTCAGGAGTTGCTGACCAAGGGTCGCAAGCTCGCCAATGAATTGGGTGTTGAGCTCCACGCCGTTGTTGCCGGTACAGGCATCAAGGGTAAGGTAGAGGATCAGATTCTTCCATACGGTGTCGACAAACTGTTTGTTTTCGACGCTAAGGACTTGTTCCCTTACACCTCTGCTCCCCACACCGACATCCTGGTGAACCTCTTCAAAGAGGAGCAGCCACAGATCTGTCTGATGGGTGCCACAGTGATTGGTCGCGACCTCGGTCCTCGTGTGTCTTCATCACTGACCTCTGGTCTGACTGCCGACTGCACGGAACTGGAGATTGGCAACTTCGAGGACAAGAAGAATAATAAGGTTTACGAGAACCTGCTCTATCAGATTCGTCCCGCCTTCGGTGGTAACATCGTGGCAACGATTGTGAATCCTGAACACCGTCCCCAGATGGCTACCGTCCGCTCGGGCGTGATGCAGAAGGCTATCTATGAGGGTGACTGCAAGAAGGAGGTTGTATATCCTGAGGTCAGCAAGTATGTAAGCCCCGAGGCTTTCGTTGTGAAAGTACTTGACCACCATGTGGAGGCTGCCAAACACAACCTGAAGGGCGCTCCCATCGTCGTGGCCGGTGGTTACGGCATGGGGTCAAAGGAGAACTTCGACATGCTGTTCCAGTTGGCTAAGGTGCTTCATGGTGAGGTTGGTGGAAGCCGTGCTGCCGTGGATGCTGGCTGGCTCGACCACGACCGTCAGATTGGTCAGACAGGTGTCACCGTTCATCCGAAGGTGTATATCGCCTGCGGTATCTCTGGACAGATTCAGCACATCGCCGGTATGCAGGACTCTGGTATCATCATCAGCATCAACTCTGACCCTGATGCACCCATCAACCGCATCGCTGACTACGTCATCACGGGTACTGTAGAAGAGGTAGTTCCCAAGCTCATTAAGTATTACAAGCAAAATTCGAAATAACAATGGCAAACTATTATAGCGATCATCCTGAGATCGGGTTCTACTTGAACCACCCCCTGATGGCTCGTATCGTTGAGCTGAAGGAAAAAGGTTTCGCTGATGCGAAAGAATATGACTACGCCCCCGTTGACCTGGGCGATGCCATCGAGAACTACAAGCAGATTCTCGACATCACCGGCGACGTGGCTGCCAACATCATCGAGCCTAACTCTGAGAGCGTTGACCTCGAAGGTCCACACCTCGAGAACGGCCGCATGATCTACGCCTCTAAGACCTACGAGAACCTCGACGCCACCCGCAAGGCTGGCTTGTGGGGTGTCTCGATGCCTCGTCGCTACGGCGGTCTGAACCTGCCTAACGCTGTGTTCTCGATGCTGAGCGAGATGATCTCGGCTGCCGATGCCGGATTCCAGAACATCTGGAGCCTGCAGAGCTGTATCGACACTCTGTATGAGTTCGGCTCAGAGGAGCAGCGCCAGAAGTATATCCCCCGCGTTTGCGCCGGTGAGGGTATGTCGATGGACCTCACGGAGCCTGATGCCGGTTCCGACCTGCAGCGCGTGATGCTGAAGGCTACCTTCGACGAGAAGGAGAACTGCTGGCGCCTGAACGGTGTGAAGCGTTTCATCACCAACGGCGATAGCGACATCCACCTTGTACTGGCTCGTTCTGAGGAAGGCACGAAGGACGGACGCGGCCTGTCGATGTTCATCTACGACAAGCGTCAGGGCGGTGTCGATGTGCGCCACATCGAGCACAAGTTAGGTATCCACGGTTCACCCACCTGTGAGCTGACCTATAAGAACGCGAAGGCTGAGC
>CAMOWH010000075.1:0-10236 GCA_946628315.1 uncultured Prevotella sp. | reverse complement strand
AGCGACATATCTTAATTGAAGATGTCGTAGTCTTTGTCGTAGGCAGGTGACTGGATAGACAGCAGGTTGAGCACGGAGTGGAAAATGTAATGCTGTTCGAGCACCTCAGGCAGCGAACGCTTGTAGTCTCTGAAATCCTTCGATGTCCATACCAGGAACGGTATTTCGTATTGCACCTTGGGTGCCAGCCGCATAGGCATACCATGCATGAAGAGGTTGTTCTCGCCCAGTGACTCGCCGTGGTCCGAAATGAATATCATGGCGCTGTGCCAGTCCTTCATGGCGCTCAGCGTACTGATCAGACTGTCCAGCAGGAAGTCGGTATACACGATGGTGTTGTCGTACGCATTCGTCAGCATGTGGAGGTGCTTCTCGCCTTCTTCCACGTTTTTTGCCACGGGTTTATATACCTCAAACTCCTTGGGGTATTTGACGGCATAGTTGGGGCCGTGGCTGGTACTGGTATGCAGCACAATCAGCACCTTGCTCTTCGGACTTGACTCTATGCGCTCGCGGAGTCCCTGGAACAGAATGCCGTCATGCTCGCTGTCGGCATCAGGATATTGGTCGGCAAGGTCGTCGTCCGTCAGGTATTCGTCTATGTGGATAGGAGGCTCGCCCCAGTTGGACGTACGCCACGCCACGTCGACACCGGTCCTGTAGGCATAGTTGGGCAGCAGTTCATACAGGTCGTCGCTGTTCTTGGGTTCAAGAATGGCCTTGGTGCCCGCCGTGGTGTAGGTGGCACAGGATGTAGCCTGAAACACCTTCAGACCGTCCCGTTTCGACAACAGCGGGTTGGTATTGCGGCCGTAGCCATACAACCCGAAATTGGCTTTCCGTGCCGACTCGCCGATGACCAGGACTACGACGGCCCTTTCATGGTCTGCTATCCGGCCGTCAGGCAGTTTGATTTCTTCTGCCTGTTTGTCAAACCGGTCACTTGCCAGACGAATGGTATTCACCAAGTAGGACCACGGCTGCAGCAGTCCGCCCAGTTCGGTGTCGTGCTGGCCTATCCACAGCGTCTGGTTGATGTTCGCCAGGGCTGTCACAAGGACAATGGCCAATGAACCGCCGCAGTAGGCCCCCAGTTTCTTGGCACTGCCGACGACTACCGGCTGCACCATGCAATACACGGCAGGAACAACGCCCAGGGCCAAGATGGACAGCCACAGCGACCAGCTGAAGAACCCTGACGCTTCCGAGTATCTGGTGTTGAACACGTTGCCCACGGTTGTTGCGTCTATCATGACGCCGTAGGTGACGATGAAATAGGCTGCCGTCGCATTGATGAGTGCCAGGACGGCGAGGATGCAGCGTCCTACTGTCCTCATGGTGAACATCACCAGATAGGCCATCATGAAGTTGAGCACTACCATGAGCACAGCCAGCGATGCTGTCAGCATGACCTTTCCGCCTGTGCTCTCATTGCTGTTGTTGACCACATAGTTGAAGAACGGTATGTTGTATAGCAACAACGTTCCAATGCTGACGATACATGAAAAGGCAAAGAGCGATATGGGACGTATGATTCTTTGTTTCATTTTTGTAACCTCTCCATTCATAGTTTCAGTTTCAGATGGCGAAGTTACGGAAAAATATAGAAAAAAGAGAATGATTAAGCCAATTATTTTTAGACTGGGGTCAAAAAAAAACGTACCAGCGCTGTTGCGTGCAGTTTCCTACGAGAATCTTGACAGTTCCAACAGATATGTCTGACGGAAAAAAGGGGGGCTATTATTTGGTAGATTGGCTGAAAATGAGTACCTTTGCACGGATTAAGCGAACATTATTTAAATTGTATTAAAATAGAAAAGACAATGAAAGCATTTGTATTTCCCGGACAGGGAGCACAGTTTGTAGGTATGGGCAAGGACCTGTACGAGAACAATGAGAAGGCAAAGGAATTGTTTGAAAAGGCTAACGACATCCTGGGTTATCGCATTACGGACATCATGTTCGAGGGTACCGACGAGGACCTGAAGCAGACGAAGGTGACGCAGCCTGCAGTATTCCTGCACTCGGTCATCAGTGCCATCTGCATGGGCGACGACTTCAATCCCGAAATGGTGGCCGGTCACTCGCTGGGTGAGTTCTCGGCTCTGGTGGCTGCCGGTGCGCTGTCGTTCGAGGACGGTCTGAAGCTGGTGTACGCTCGTGCCATGGCTATGCAGAAGGCTTGCGAGGCCCAGCCCTCTACGATGGCTGCCATCATCGGTCTGGCCAACGAGAAGATAGAGGAGATTTGCGCTGAGGTGAGCAAGATGGGCAAGGGCGTCTGCGTGCCTGCCAACTATAACAACCCCGGCCAGCTGGTCATCTCGGGCAACATCGACGCCATCAACGAGGCTTGCGAGCAGCTGAAGGCTGCCGGTGCCAAGCGTGCCCTGCCGCTGAAGGTGGGCGGTGCGTTCCACTCGCCGCTGATGCAGCCCGCCAAGGACGAGCTCCAGGCTGCCATCGAGAAGACGGAGTTCTGCACTCCTAAGTGCCCCATCTATCAGAATGTGGACGCCCTGCCTCATACGGATGCTGCCGAGATCAAGCAGAACCTGATTGCCCAGCTGACCAGTTCTGTACGCTGGAGCCAGATTGTGGAGCACATGATTGCCGACGGTGCTACGGACTTCACCGAGTGTGGTCCTGGCAAGGCCCTGCAGGGCATGATTGCCAAGATTAGCAAGGAGGTCACCGCACACGGAATCGAAGTGGCAGAGTAAGATTGTAAAAAGAGACGATCAAGGTGGACAAGGTTCTGATTTATCAGGTGTTTACGCGGTTGTACGGCAATCGTAACACCACCCGCAAGACGGACGGTACGCTGGCTGATAACGGCTGCGGCAAGATGGCCGACTTCACACCCGCTGTGCTGAAGGGCATTGCCAAGATGGGCATCAGCCACGTGTGGTACACCGGTGTCATCCGACATGCCACACAGACCGACTACACCCAGTATGGCATTCCCCGCCAGCACCCCGCCGTGGTGAAGGGCAAGGCCGGCTCACCCTATGCCATTGCCGACTACTACGACATAGACCCTGACCTGGCTGTCGACGTGAAGCTGCGTATGCAGGAGTTCGAACAACTGGTAGAGCGCACCCATCAGGCCGGGCTGAAGGTCATCATCGACTTTGTGCCCAACCACGTGGCCCGCCAGTATCAGTCTGTCTGCAAGCCTAAAAAGGTAAAGGATTTGGGCGAGACGGATGACACCATGATGGGATTCGACCCGCAGAACAACTTCTACTACTGTCCCGGTCAGCGCTTCATGCCGTACTTCGACCTGTATTGCGGTGAGGCAGAGCCCTATCTGGAAGAGCCCGCCAAGGCTACGGGCAACGACCACTTTGACAATGCCCCGGGCCAGAACGACTGGTATGAGACGGTGAAGCTGAACTACGGTGTAGACTACTATGCCGGCGGAGTGGGGCACTTCGACCCCATGCCCGACACGTGGAAGAAGATGACCGACATCCTGCTGTTCTGGGCCAAGAAGGGCGTTGACGGATTCCGTTGCGACATGGCCGAGATGGTGCCTGCCGAGTTCTGGGCCTACGCCACGAAGGTGGTGAAGAGCAAGTTCAGGCAGATAGTCTTTATCGGCGAGGTGTATAACCCCGGCGAGTATCGTCGATATCTGGCTTCAGGCTTCGACTGGCTCTACGACAAGGTGGGCATGTACGACACCATGCGTGCCGTCATCTGCCACCATGCACCGGCAGCAGCCATCAGCAATGCCTGGAAGGCTACGGACGACATTCGCGACCATATGCTATACTTCCTGGAGAACCACGACGAGCAGCGCATAGGCAGCGACTTCTTTGCCGCCGACGGACAGAAGGGCGTGCCGGGCATGATAGCCTCGGTGCTGATGCAGCAGAACCCCTTCATGCTGTATGCCGGCGAGGAGTACGGTGAGCGCGGCATGGACCGCGAGGGATTCAGCGGCAACGACGGACGTACCACCATCTTCGACTACTGGAGCGTGGACACTCTCTGCCGTGCAGCCCAGAAGAAGCTGACTGCCGACGAGGAGAGCCTGTTCGACATCCATCGGAAGACCATGCTGCTGGCCCGTCAGGAGAAGGCGGTGACCGACGGCGTATTCTTCGACCTGATGTACGTGAACGGCCATCTGGAGCGCCAGTATGCCTTCCTGCGCTACGCTGCGGGAGAGCTGCTGCTGGTGGTGGTCAACTTCGAAGACCGCGACGTGGTGACCGATGTCAACATCCCTGCCCACGCCTTTGAATATCTGGACATCAAGGAGAAGAAGGTCATCAGTACCGACCTGCTGAGCCGTGAGAAGCTGGCTATGTCGCTGCGCAAGGACGGCAGCGTCAGGATGGAAATCAAAGCCCGCAGCGGCAGAGTCTGGAAAATCAAGATTTAAGGACTTATGGCAGACGAGTATATTCTGAACGAGCATAACAAGGAGGAGTTTCCTCCTGCGCACACGGCCGAGCACCTGCTGAATCAGGTCATGATACGGCTGTTCGGCTGTGAGCGCTCGTACAATGCCCACATAGAGCGCAAGAAGAGCAAGATGAGCTTCCGCTTGGACCACAAGCCCACGCGGCAGGAGGAAAGGGAGATAGAGCGCGAAATGCTGCGGCTGATAGACGAGGACCTGCCCGTCACGTTCGAGTTTGTCAAGCGCGACGAGATTCCTGCCGGCGTGCAGTTGGACCGTCTGCCCGACGATGCCTCGGAAACGCTCAGGCTGGTGCGCATCGGCGACTTCGACGTCTGTCCCTGCATCGGACGGCACGTTCGCTCCACAGGACAGATAGGACGCTTCGAGATGTTGGGAACCAACTGGGACGAGCAAGAACGGTCGTTCAGAGTAAGATTCAAAATAATAGCCCCGTAAAACTACGAGGCTATTTTCTTTATTCCGTATTTTCTTTTGCCGATTCCCTTACAGGGCAATCTTCATGTAGACGGGGAAGTGGTCGGAGTTGGTGATGTCACCCCTGTAGTAGGTCAGACCCTTCAGTGACTCGTCGTGGAAGATGTAGTCGATGCGCACGGGCTTGTGCTTGTCGCGCATGGTATACATGAAGCCGCCGCTGCCACACTCCTTGAATCCGTCAACCATATTGCCTAACATGGTTTTGTAGACATAAGAGTAGGGGATGTCGTTGAAGTCACCGCACAGGATGCAGGGCTTCTCGCTGCTGCGCTTCTCGTTGGCCACGGTGACAGCCTGCCCCACACGGAACATCATGCCCAGCATATAGTTGCCGATGAGGGCGTTGATGACACGGCTCTCGCTGAGGTCCATGCCAGGGTCCTGCGCGAGCAGTTGGCTGGCCTTATGCAGTGTACGGTTGATGCCCGTGCTCTGCAGGTGGACGTTGAAGATGCGTATCTGCCGGCCGTTCTTGAGCTCGATGTCAGCCCACATGGCACTGTTGTTGGTCTCGTCGAAGAGCATCGTCTTGCTGTCCTTGATGGGGTAGCGGCTGAAGATGACCATGTCGCTGCGACCCTGCTTCATGTAGGGGAAATACTCCTTGTAGGGCACGGAATTGTCCTTGTCGCCGCTCATCTCGTTGTACTCCTGCAGACAGAGCACGTCCACCTTCTGACGGCGCATCTCGGCCAGGATGTCGAGGGCCTTGAACCCAGAGGTCTCACGTCCGAACATGGCCACGTTGTAGGTGGCAATCTTCAAGCCGGTCTTGGCCTCGGCGCTCTTGTCGTAAGAGCCGAACTGGAAGATGGTGCCGATGTAGGGAATGCAGCAGGCTACGGTGATGATGGGTATCAACGCGTGAATCCAGCGCTTGCGGATGAGCCAGTAGGGAAGAAGCAGTATGTTGGTAACAATCAGTAAGGGCAGGGCATAGACCAGCAGGGCCCGCGCCGTATTGCCGATAGGTGACACGTCGCCTCCGAAGAGGGCGGTAATGGTGAAAGTACTGACAACTATCTGTAGCACAAGAAACATCATGGCTACATATTTATAGACTGCTAATTTTCCCATAGCGATAAAAATTTATTTCTTGATGTATTTTTCTACCGTGTCTAACAGGTCTTCCACACGGAAGGGCTTGGCCATGAACTCGTCGCAGCCGGCAGCCTTGGCCTCGCGGATGTTCTCGTCGAAGGCATAGGCACTGAGGGCTATGACGGGTATGTCGTGGTTGACCTCCTTGATGATGCGGGTGGCGTCCAGACCGTTCATCTCGGGCATACGGATGTCCATGAGGATGAGGTCTGGCCTCTCGTCTTCGCAGAAGGTGACGGCCTCAATGCCGTTGTGGGCACGTACCAGACGATAGCGCTTGGAAAGCACAATCTTCACCAGTTCGTAGTTGCTGTCCTCGTCTTCGGCCACGATGATGAGCGGGGCGTTCTGCATGTTGGTCTTGGTGGTGGCGCGGATGGTACGCGAATTAGTGGTGATGCGGGTGTTCTTGGCCTGACCGCCGATGGTACCCTCGAAGGGCAGTACAAAGCGGAAGGTCGAACCCTCGCCTAACTGGGACTGCACGTTGATATTGCCGCCCAGCTTTTCCACGATGGTCTTGCAGAGCGACAAGCCCAGACCGTAGCCGTTCTGGACTTCGGCATCGCGTGAGAAGTAAGCATCGAATATGTTTTCTAAATCTTTTTGGGCAATGCCTGAACCGGTGTCAGTCACGAAGAACTCGACTTCCGTACCGTCGTTTATCAGACGGTAGCCATAGGTGATGCTGCCTCGTGAGGTGTGTTTCAGGGCGTTGCTGATGAGGTTGGAGAACACCTGAGTGATGCGGTTCTGATCCGTATTGAGGGTAACCTTCATATTGGGTTCTTTCCACTCCAACTGGACAGAGTCCGGACAACGGAACTTGAAGATGTTCTTCAGGTCGCGGCAGAGGTCGTTCAGGTCTGTCATGCTCTTCTTGATGGAGATTTCGCCAGCCTCTACACGCGAGAAATCAAGGATGTCGTCAATAAGTGCCATCAAACGGTTGTTGTTGCTCTCGACAATCTCCATGTACTTCATTCTCTCCTCGGACGAGTCGGTTTCTGCCATCACGCGAGAGAAGCCCTCAATGGCGTTCAGCGGGGTACGTATTTCATGGCTCATGTTGGCCAGGAACTGCGATTTCATACGGCTGGCCTGTTCTGCCTTCTGAGCCATTTCCTCGTATCTCTGCAACTTTTTATTGGCTGATTCCAACTCGTACAGCGTCTTTTGGTACTTTGAGTTGATTTCAGCTAACTTTTGAAGAAGTAATTCGCGTTCGTCTTGATTCATAAAACTTAAAAGCCGATAATCGGTTGCAAAGTTATGCAAAAATATTGAGACAAACGAAAGTTTTTAAAGAAATTTTCAGGCTCTTTTGGCTTTTTCCCATGTACCGCCCCCCTGATGGGTCTTCAGATAGTGCATTCCACGGAACACATTGATGTTCATAAACAGGAAATAGTAGCAGGCATAGAACAGCTTGTTGCTTTTGTTACTTTTATCGGATAACCATCCGCAAAGTGCTGACAGATAGAATAATAGTTGTCCGGCAAGCAGGATGGTATAGATGCTGCCTGCATTCAGTATGACCAGAATGACGTTCAGCGGAATGAGTGCCAGCAGGGCTATGGGAGTGACGCTCCAGCGCAGCACGCGGTGGGATACAAACTGGAAGGCTACCGTCAGTCTTCTGAGCAGGTTCGCAGGGTGGCTGGAGTGGGATGTGGCTGCCATCATGTGGCGAAGCCACCAGACACTCTGCAGTCCTCCGGCAGCGATACGGCGCTTGCGCTTCGACTCCTCTTCCAGATTGGCAGAGCCGTACTCCATGGCGTAGGCTTCGGGAGCGTAGGCAATGCGATAGCCGTGGTCCACCAGCCGCATGGACATTACAAAGTCGTCCAGAAGTGCCGTCTCGGGCATGGGTTCGTAGAGTTCCGTACGGATGGCATTCAGCTCGCCGGCAGCACCCATGGCTGAGTAGAGCTCGCTGTCCAGGCGTTTCAGGGTGCTCTCGTAGCGCCAGTAGAGTCCTTCGCCTTCAGCGGCGTTCTGTCCCTCGTGGCGGGCCTTCACGCGCTTCTCGCCAGCGACACAGGCCACCTGCGGGTCCATGAAGCAGCATACCATTTCGCGGACGGCCTCAGGATTGATCATGGTGTTGGCGTCGGTCATCATGGTGATCGGCGTCTTCACCTGGCTGATGCCGTGGTTCAGGGCGGCAGTCTTGCCCTTTCGCTCGGGGGTGTAGACTATCTCGACGTCAGGGTAGGCGGCCAGCCGCTCGTTGGTCTGGTCGGTAGTGCCGTCGGTGACCCACATGATGTGTAGCTTGTCCTTGGGATAGTCCAGTTGGTGGGTGTTTTCCATCTTGATGTCCACAACGTCCTGTTCGTTGTAGGCACAGATCATGAAGGTTACATGGGGAAGCGCGTCGTCTGCGGGGAGGACGGCTTTGGCCGTCTTCCCCTTGACGATGCGCTTGAGGTGTACCAGCATCCATAACAGCAACCCGTATCCGATGTAAGTGTAACATACGAGGAAAAGGCATATCCAAAAGAAAACCTTCAGTGCTGTCATAGCGGGTGTGGTGTTAGGAATTTGCTTCAATCTCTTCCTGCATGTCGATGAACTGGCGCTCCTGGTCGTAGAATTCGTACTGTAGGAAGGCGAGTTTCTGTGACGGGATGATGCGTACCCCCAAACCGTACTTCATCTGCCACTGGCGCTTCAGCGACCATAGGCCTTGGTTGATGTAGGCGGCAACATAGGGGTGGACATGCAGGTAGAACTTGCGGATGCCTATCTTGTTGACAAGGCGGTCAATTTTGCTCTCTAATTGGTCTGTAAACAGGATGGAAGACTTGATTTTCCCCTTTCCGAAACAGGTGGGGCAGGTCTCCTCGACGTTGACATCCATGGCCGGGCGGACACGCTGACGGGTAATCTGCATCAGTCCGAACTTGGACAGCGGCAGGATGTTGTGGCGGGCTCTGTCTTTCTGCATGTTCT
This sequence comes from uncultured Prevotella sp., assembly GCA_946628315.1. Taxonomy (GTDB): domain Bacteria; phylum Bacteroidota; class Bacteroidia; order Bacteroidales; family Bacteroidaceae; genus Prevotella. The sequence goes on along the minus strand of CAMOWH010000075.1, from coordinate 1,256 downwards.
TGCACATACGTTCGTAGAGCATCTGGCGGTCTTCGGCCAGATTCATGTCGATGAAGTCGACGACGATGATGCCGCCCATGTCGCGCAGGCGCAGCTGGCGGGCCAGCTCGTCGGCAGCACCCAGGTTCACCTCCAGGGCGTTGGCCTCCTGGCCGTTTTCTGCACGGGTGCGGTTGCCGGAGTTGACATCCACGACGTGCATGGCCTCGGTGTGCTGGATGATGAGGTAGGCGCCTCGCTTGTAGTTGACAGTCCGTCCGAAACTCGACTTAAGCTGTTTGGTGACGCTGAAGTTGTCGAAAATAGGCACATTGCCTGTGTACAGTTTGACGATATCCTGCTTGTCGGGAGCTATGAGTGCTACATAGTCCTTCACCTGCTGAAAGACATCCTGGTCGTTGACATAGATACCGTCGTAGGTGGGGTCGAAGACATCGCGGAGCAAGGCCACGGCACGGCTCGTCTCTTCGTAGACCAGCTGTGGGACCTTCTCGGCCTTCTCGGCCTTGGTGATGGTGTCTTCCCAACGTTTGACGAGGGCTTTCATCTCCTTGTCGAGCTCTGCCACGCGCTTGCCTTCGGCTGACGTACGTACTATCACACCGAAGTTCTTGGGGCGTATGCTCTGGACAAGCTGTTTCAGACGTGTTCTCTCCTCGCTTTTCTTGATTTTCGACGAAACCGAAACCTTGTCGCCAAAGGGCATCAGTACCATATAGCGTCCGGCCAGACTCAACTCGGCTGTCAGTCGGGGACCCTTGGTAGAGATTGGTTCCTTGACTACCTGCACCAGCACTTCCTGCCCCTGTTTCAGGGTGGTCTGTACGCTACCTTCCTTGGGAAGGTCGGGCAGTCTGGTAGCCTTGGAGATGGGGTAGAGTTTCTTCTTGTCGCTTCTTACCTGTTTCAGGTATTTCTCGTAAGAGCTGTATTGAGTGCCCAAGTCAAGATAGTGCAAGAAAGCATCACGCTCAGAGCCTACATCAACGAAGCAGGCGTTGAGTCCGGGCATCAGCTTGTGTACCTTGCCCAGATAGATGTTGCCGACGGAGTAGCTGGCCTCTTCCCGTTTCTCGTTCTGGTATTCCACCAGGTTCTTGTCCTCGAGAAGGGCTATGGAAATCTCTTTCGGCTGGACATCGATGATCAGTTCACTTGTCATTTCTCTTGCTTGTTTTAAAACCTAAAAGAGCGTACCTTCAGGACTTTTCGTCCCTCTGGTACACTCCTTTCATTAACCTTTGATGTCGTCAGAG